>CAZOEM010000049.1:0-11431 GCA_964578735.1 uncultured Halobacteria archaeon
CGTGCAGCTTCGTGGCACACAATCATCTGCATACCTCACAAAATTCACCTTGTGATGGTTACAACGCCCATTATCGATTTTTCCACGCTTATTTATGTGATACCTGGATGCAATAGCCTTTTCCATCCCATCCAGAGTTATATTCGCCAATATTGGAGATATGATTGCACCTTGTGGAGTTCCTGACTTGGTATGATTCAGATGACGATTGTATACGTATCCTGCCTTAAGGAACTGCTTTAAGTCCGCACCCTTTCGAGTTAGGGCAAATTTTGGTCTAAGCGTATCAACCCAATTTCGCTTATCGTAATTTACGACTCTTACAACCCAAATTTAACAATCCCCAAAAATGATTGCTCTTCTTCGGTTTTTATTTTCAATGTAAACGCATAAGAGACGTTTTAATCGCATTTTTACGCTTTATCAAGTTCTTTGTCACAAAACCGTATAATTTCAAATATTTATCATTTTAATATTAAAAATATCTCACTAGAAACACAAGGGTTTAAAATAGATAAAAAAGAGAACAAGCTAAATTTTATAGACCTTATAGGATAAAAACAGGAATAAAAGGTAAAAAAATCAATTAGTCGTCTTTACACCCGTTAACACTTAAAATATGGTTTTCAAATGCTGTTCTAGTATGGCAGTTGTTAAATTGGGGTTACAATGGTTCGCATTACACTCTTCATAGCGTTCTTATCCTGGCAGTTGATCTGAGCTGGGTTCTCAGATTTCCCACGTTGTCCTGCGGGCTTACTACGCAAGCGTTACCCTCGGCGTGTTCCGCAGTAGGATTACCCCGAATGGATGGGGTCGCCGCAAAGGCAATCCGCGATGCAACTTCTTGTCAACAGACTGGCTTTTTAGACAGTGCCTTTTGGAGGCTTTAATATTTCCGCCTCGTTCTACCTCAAAACCAGAATGTTTTCTGAAAAATGGAAAGTTTATATAGTTACATAACTATTTAGTAATAGGAATCGTTGCTGATGTTCATCAGCGATTCACACCGGAAAAAAGGCGGTGCTGGACATGGCTAGAAGCTTTATGTCCGGCCCCTTTTTTTTATATTAATTCGCTGTAACAGTCTAGATGCTTGTCGGCCATCAACCCAGCATTAAAATGCTTTTGCACTCTCTTAAAATCCTCCACTTTCAATTTACGTCTCAGATCATCGTTAGTAACAAGTTTCACGAGTTGATATCCTAACTCTTCGTGATCTCCCAATTGAAATAGCAATCCATGTTTTCCGGGAGTTTCTATCACTTCTTTAATACCAAGAACATTTGAACCTACCACTGGCGTCCGAACAGCAAGTGCTTCCAATAGGACAAGCCCCAAACCTTCTCTAATTGAGGGCAATACGCAGGCTCTTGCTAAGCGATATAATGCTGGGAGTTCATCTGCTTCGAAGGATATAAATCTTAAACGATCTTCAATCCGTTTGTTAGATGCAATTTGCTCTAGCTCCTGTTTATGACCTTCTTCTTTTTGATTTTTTGCCGTTCCAGTTATCAAGAATATGAAATTTCTATCTTCTATTCGCAGACGTAACAAATCACAAGCCTTTACAAAAGTAGTTAAGTCTTTCCTTTTTTCATCAAGGCGGGAAGGACAAATTATAAGATCAACTGGGTAAATGTTTAGCTTTCCATCTTCTTTCTTGACAATGAATATCTCTTCATCAATTATTACCCATTCATTCTCTTTTTCTTCTGTAACCGAAGCATTATCAGAAAGTAAAAATCCTTTAATTTTGAATATCTCCTTCAATTTCTCCAACTTCAATTTCCCTGATATACCGCTTTTGATCAAGTCGTCTTCTAATTCCGCATCTATGCTAAAATACTTAGTTGGACTTAAATTGAGTCCTCTCATTATAGAAGATACTCTTCCCTTATCATACGCCATCTTCTTATACCATTCTATTGGTATTCCATGATAAATCAACCTTATTTTTTCATTTTTAACCCCAACATCTTTCAGTTCTCGCTCAAAAGCTTTGCTACCTGCAACGAATAAATCTATCATTTCCAATTGAGACAGAAGTTTCAGATAGCTATAAATGGGGGCTCGTCTTGTTATTGTTTCATCCCAGTTTGATTTTGGAGTTTTATGGAGTGTGACCACTAAAGGCATTCCAAATGATGCTTTCAAATGAAGGCCTATAAGGGCTCCAGCTATATGTTGCCCATGTATTACATCTGGCACTATCCCTTCGCATAATTGTAAACCTCTCTTTATAGCACCCTCATAATGAAGAGATTCTGTATGTCCAAAATCTACTCTATGTATGATTAAATTTTTTCCTGGTATAGCTATTTCGATCGGTTTTGTTCCAATGGCTGAGGTAAGAACATAGACTTGGACATCCTTTTTTAGAGAAAGCTCATTTGCCAGATACGATGCATGTGAACCACCCCCACCCATAGTTGGAGGAAATTGTTTGCTGATGATCAATACTTTTAGCGGATCATACATACTTTTTTCTCATTTACACGCATATTTACCATCTCTTTGCTGTTGTTCTTCTTGCTCATTGCACGCTTCGCTCGGAACGTTTGGCACACTCGTCCCGTTATACACCATTTCGGCTGTGCTAAAAGGGAAAAGCAAGTATGAGTAAAAATCCGCCAATACTCGGCACCGGAGTCAATGTTCTCACGATTGCTTACCAAACTCCCTGTCCAGGATTTCCATTACCTGGTTCTTGCTTTGTATGCTGCTTGTGGCCGCAACGACTTTACCATTCTTGAAATAGACAGTGAATGGCAATCCCATGAATAATGCACATTCAGGCAAATTCCTGATAAAATCCGCCGCCGAGATGTCAAAATCCTGGTCGCGGAATGTGACATGCGGATATGTCTGTTCCAATTCTTCTATAACACTAAAGACGGGGACGCACATGGGTCCCATTCTGCCACAGCAAATCATGACATTTTCATTATTTTCCAGGACTTCCTTAACTTCTTGTTCCGTTTCTATATGTTTGAGATTTGTATTCAACATTTTACTTCCTCCTTTGAAGATATATATTGCTCAAGGTCCATGGCAGCCATGCATCCATGTCCTGCCGCCACAACCGCTTGTTTGTAAACAGGATCACAAACATCACCGCAGGCAAATATGCCCGGTGTCGATGTTCTGGTAGAACCCGCTTCAACAAGAATAAAACCATTCTTGTCTGTCTCAACCAGCTCTTTGAAAGCTTCACTTTTAGGATCATTTCCGATGGCCACGAAAATACCGCTACAGGGGATTTGCTGTGTTTCTCCTGTTTCACGATTCTTCATGACAGCGCCGGATACAGTATTATCACCGATTATTTCTTCCACAACCCAGGGAATTAACCACTCAATTTTCGGATTATTCTTCGCCTTTTCCATTTCAGCAGGGACAGCGCGAAAATAGTCCCGTCTGTGGACAATCGTTACCTTGCTCGCAAATCGGGTGAGAAACACAGCGTCCTGGATAGCGGTATTTCCTCCGCCCACAACCAGAATTTCCTTATCACGGAAAAAAGCGCCGTCACATGTGGCACATCCTGACACGCCTTTACCGTAAAATTTCGGCTCCGTGGGAATATCCAGACGCCTTGCTTCGGCTCCAGTAGCAATAATAAGTGCTTTCGTTTCTATTCCTTCGGTGCCCGTATCAACTTCAAAAATGTCATTCCCTCTTCCTCTCTTGACCTTCTCGATTACTTCCATTTTGAATCGTGCCCCGAACTGTTCTGTCTGTTTCCGGAACCTGTCCATGAGTTCCATGCCTGAGATCGGTTCGGGAAAACCGGGATAGTTCTCCACCTCAGGGGAAACTATCAACTGGCCGCCAGGTACGAGCCCTTCTAACACCAGCGGGTTCAACCCTGAACGTGCCGTATATATTGCGGCCGTCAAGCCGGCAGGACCCGATCCTGCAATGACTACATTTTCCATATCTTCATTTTCCATATTATCCTCCTTTTTTATTGTATATAATGCATAACTTATATATATTTAATTTAGGACGCGGATTTACACGGATTTGATTTTTTCTGCATTAATCAGCGTTAATAATCGATTTTAGTTAGATATTATGCTTTTTGTCACGTCCATGTTACTTCCCGTATTACTGACAATGTCTTCTCCACCGCATCAAGCGATTTTACTCGGTACTTCACTTTGCCGCCATCCATTGATGTAATACTTTCAAGGTTTCTTTCTCCCTCGGTATCATAAGATGGTATTTCCTCCTTTTCGCTACCGTATATCGCTATTTTCCACTTCTTTGCAAGTCCTATTCTTATTACCTCATCAATGGTCAAAAGCTCCCCTTCTTTTAGGTCCATCTTTATTTCACCTTCTTTATTTACATTATTTAATTTTTTTATATTTATATAATACTTTTTTATACACAAGATTCGAGAATAAATAAATAAATAGTAATGATAGAAACGAGAGAAGGATATAGGAATATTCCCTTTATTACACTGTCACTATCAGAGCCAAAACCACGTATTTGGATTACCCTTTCAGGCTGCAACTTCAAATGCAAGGGGTGTTTTAGTATTGCTCGTGACCCTGTAGGAGAGTCGATGACTGTTGACGAATTAATAAACTTTGTAAAGAGGTCAAATAGGCTATATATAAACAATACCCCGCTTGAAGTGGCTATAATAACAGGAGGTGAACCTACCCTGGATAAGAACTTTTTGCTTGACCTCGTGCGAAAACTAAAAACAAAGGTTGAAGTGAAACATATTACGCTGTCCACAAATGGATATTTATTGGACAACAAGTATGTAATGGCATTGACGGGTTCCGGTCTCAATGAGGTTAAGCTTGACATAAAAGCGTATACTAATTCAATCCACCTCTGGTACACCGGCATGTCTAATCGCACGGTTCTCACGGCTGCGAGACATCTCTGTAAAAGCGAACTTGATTTCAGGGTTGAAACTGTCTTGATGCCTGGGATAGTAGATGTGGAAGAAATCGAGCGAATAGCTTCTTTTTTAGCGCAGATAGACTCAGGAATCAAGTATAAAGTCATCAAGTTCGCACCGGGAGAAGCGAGGGAGAAGGTAACAAGAAGACCGAGTGATGAAAAGATAGAACGTGCGGTTAATTCCGCTTCAAAATACCTTAAACATGTTGCAGGAGGCAAAGCGTGTGTTCAGCAGTTTTCTACTCCGGAACCAAAAGAAGAGAAGACGAAGAAATGGCTTAGAGTATATCCCGATATGAAAACAGAAGCAATAATCGCAAAACCAGGTGGGTTTGAAGTAACATGAATAGAGGACAAAAAACTGAAAATCGTAGTTAACACTGTGTACATACCAGGAATTGTGGATGACCCCGAGGTGGAGAACATAGCAAAGTTTTTATCGGGAATAGATACAAAAGGCGATTATAGATTTGCTTCAACTTGAAACTCAATTGTCTCATAATTCTTTTACTCCCTTAAGTAATCGTATATAACGGCCGAAAAAAAAATGTTCCCTAAAATCACTGAACCCTTGCAAGGACAATATTTTTTTCCAATCTTTTTCAATAAAATCAAATGCATAAGGACATTCTATAAGTTTAAAAGCAACCCGTAGATAAAAAGGCATTTCATTCAGTGAGAACTCATTATAGTCCAGGATAAAAAACTCACCACCTTTTTTTAATGCTTTAAATGCATTCCCAATAATCCGGTTCCTGGCTTTCTGAGGAAATCCGTGCAAAACAAAAGAGATAAAGACTTTATCAAAATATTTTTCATATGTCAAATCCTGATCAATCCTCCCGTTGATGATTTTAATATTAGGGGAATTCGCACAATTCCTTTTAAATTGAGAAATCATCTCTTTAGATATATCAAGTCCTATAAGTTCTCCTCCTGACGAAAAATATCGCATCATCAAAGAAGCATTCCTACCTGTCCCGGTCCCGAAATCGAGAATTTTGTCAGATGACTTAATACTCATTAGTCGAATAGCTTTTCGAATGAAAGGAGAATACCTGCCCAATGTTATCAGGTCCATCAACAGATCATAATGTTTTGCAATAAACCCGCTGACTTCAACCTTTGACTCAGGATAATAGATTTTCTTGCGCATCATTTAACCCCCCTTTACTGTTTTTAAAATAATTCTTCTCACCCGCCTTTATAGGTAAGGTACTTTATTTACGTGTTGTATAAATATTAATCTTAAGATCGCAACATCTCGAAAAAGGATCGTAAAATACTTGATGTGTGAAACTTTAACGGGTATTGTGAATATATATTCATATATGCCAGGGCGAAGACGGTGTAGGTGCGTAAGTGTCAAGCCAAATTTCCTCCTCTTCGAGCCTCGGCGAGGAGAGAGAACGCCTAATCAGGAGGTGTATGAAAGATTGATATTGAAAGTAGAAGAACTGGAGAGCATAAGGCTGAAAGACTATCTGCAACTGAGACAGGAAGAAGCAGCGAAAAGAATGGACGTTTCGCAACCTACATTCCATCGAATAGTAAGCGAAGCACATCGAAAAATAGCAGAAGCTTTTGTTGAAGGGAAAGCGATAAGGATAGAAGGCGGTAATTATGTAATATCGAGTGCTAAAGATAAAAAGCTTGTGCCTCTTCTTCCAAAGATGTCTCCTGGCTGGAAAAGAGGGGGACATGGGCGTGGTGGAGATTCTTTTGTTTTACCATAGTCTATCTTTATATACTCATATGAATATATATTCATATAGAAGGGAAGAAAAAATCAAAATCCATAGGGAGAAGGTGAAAGAGAAAGATGAAGATATGCGTAACCGCAACGGCGGGGGATTTAAGTGCGCAAGTAGACCCGAGGTTCGGAAGGTGCCAATACTTTGTAATCGTAGATTCGGAGACAATGGCGTTTGAAGCGATGGCGAACGAAGCGATTGCCGCACCGGGTGGAGCGGGAATTCAGGCGGCACAAACAATGGTGAATAAAGGTGTGGATGTAGTCATTTCGGGGAATATAGGTCCCAATGCTTTTCAGGTACTGTCCACCGCAGGTGTGAAAATCGCAACAGGCGCTTATGGCACGGTACAAGAAGCTACTGAGATGTATAAAAGCGGTAAGTTAGGTGAGACCGGTGCTTCAACAGTAGCGGCTCATGCCGGTATGGGCGCTACTGCACCAGGTGGTGGATTAGGCATGGGAATGGGCATGGGCGGAGGACGAGGCGGCGGAGGAGGGCAAGGCATGGGCAGAGGCATGGGCAGAGGTATGGGACCTGGCATGCAGCAACCAATGCCTTCGCAAGCACAAGCGCCGCAGGCACCAATAACGCCTCGAACGAAAGGAGAAGAAATCGGAGAACTATCGAACATGGCAAATAGACTGGAGAAAGATTTGGAAGAAGTGAAGAAGAGAATAGAAGAACTTAAAAGGGGGTGAAAAAAATGGCAAGAGGAAGAGGATTTGGAAGAGGTTTTTGGTCTGGCTTTGGACCCGGAAGAGGTATGGGTATGGGTATGGGTATGAGTATGGGCAACCCTTATCCATTCTGCAGGAATTTCCCGTGGCTTCCCAGAAGGTGGTGGACAGGAATGTATGGTGCAATGGCTCCAGCTCTGGGAACATATCCCGTACCATATTATGGCTATTCTTACGGGAGGGGAATAAGATAAAATGAGTGGCATGGGTAGAGGAGGAGGAAGAGGTCAAGGAATAGGACGAGGAGGTCAAGGTCGAGGAAGAATGGGTGGCAGCGGATTGGGTCCGGCTGGAGAATGCAGATGCCCGAATTGCGGCAATACAATGCCGCATCAAACGGGGGTGCCATGCTATCAGCAGACATGCCCAAAATGCGGGTCTAAAATGACAAGACCGTAAAAGGATTTAGGAGGTGAAAAAAATGGGAGGAAATAGACACAGAAACATGTATTATCTAACTGGTTTGCCAGGCTGGATGCGATTTGGATACTCTCCTGGCTGGGTAGATAGAAGTCCAACAGGAATGCCGCCAGGTGCACAGTATCTCACACAGACAGGACAAATGCCGCAGTTTGCTTCCTGGATGCAGCAGCAAGCACCAGCAGTTGCCCCGGTTGCACCAATGGGCATGCCAGCAATGCCGAAAGAGCAGGAGATTTCTATGCTTGAATCGCAGGCGCAGATGCTTGGGGACCAGTTAGAGCAGTTAAAGAAGAGACTGGAAGAACTGAGAAAGTAAAGAGGGGGAAGGGATATTTAGAAACCGGTGGAGAACAAAAAGGGTAAATGCGAATTGTATGGTATGGTATGGTATGGTGTGGAAAAGCGAGAAGATAGCTCTGCTCTTTCTTTCTCCTTTTTCTTTTTTGTGTGCTATGCAGCAATCTTCACCATTACTAGTCTGGAAGGCTTTTGTTAATAAAAAATGCGTGATGCAATGAGGGTAAAATGGGAATAAATGACCGAAAAAAATAAAACTTCCGATTTCGATGAACTAACCAAGAAGCTGGAAGAGGAGATATTAGAAGAGGAAAGGGGAATATACACAGAGAAGACACTTGAGGAAGCATACAACCCAAAAAACGTTGGTGAACTGGAAGCCCCCAGTGGAGCTGCTAGAGTAACCGGCTCATGCGGAGACACACTGCAGATGCATATTAAAGTCGAAGAAAATAAAATCGTAGATTGCAAATACATAACCGATGGTTGTGGTGCTTCAATGGCATGTGGAAGCGTGGTTACAGAACTGGTGAAAGGTAAGACAATCGAAGAAGCACATACGGTAGAGGACAAGGACGTTTTATCTGTTTTGGGTGGTTTACCGGAAGAAAACATTCATTGCTCTGTGCTTGCAATGGACACGCTAAGAGCAGCTCTGGAGGATTATAAGAGTAAGAATACGAATAGAAATAAAAAGAGAGGTGGAAAACATATGAAACTATGCATTCCCACATTGGGAAATGGAGGATTGGACGATGTTGTAAGCGAGCATTTTGGAAGAGCGCCAACATTTACTGTTGTGGATATGGGAAGTAACAAGATGGAAATTGTGCAGAACACGGCTGAACATTTTGGTGGTGTAGGCAATACACCGGATCTCGTAGCTGGTGCGGGTGCAGAAATAATGCTCTGTTCCGGATTAGGCCCTCGTGCAATAAGCGCATTTGAACAGTTGGGGATAGAGGTCTATGTGGGCGCCAGTGGCACGGTGAGCGAAGCAATAAGCGCTTTTCAGGCAGGACGACTCAACGAAGCTAGTGATGCAAATGCGTGTAAAATGCACCGGCATTAATAGAGCGCGCAATGCAGCAAAACGGTGAACAGATGATTATTGCAGTAGCAAGCGGCAAAGGCGGTACGGGAAAGACAACCGTAGCAGTTAATCTCGCTCTGTCGCTTTCGAACGTACAATTACTCGATTGCGATGTAGAGGAGCCAAATTCACACCTCTTTCTTAATCCGGTGATCGAAGAGATAAAGCCTGCGTGTACGCTAGTGCCAAGGGTCAATTACGATTTGTGTGATTACTGTGGTAAGTGTGCTCTGGCGTGCGAATACAACGCTCTTGTTGTTGTGCCGCAAAAAGAAGTAATGGTGTTCCCGGAACTTTGCCACGGCTGTGGGTTATGCTCCCTGGTATGCCCGCAGGATGCGATCAGCGAGGAACCGAGGGAGATTGGCGTTATAAAGACAGGAAAAAGCGGTGACGGCAACATTGACCTCGTGTACGGGGTGTTGAATATCGGGGAGATAATGGCAACACCGCTGATCGACCAGGTAAAAGCGGACCTTGATCCGGAAAAGACAGTGATTATAGATGTATCGCCGGGAACGGCATGCCCGGTGATTGCAGCAATGCAAGGAAGCGATTACTGCATTCTTGTAACTGAGCCCACGCCGTTTGGACTCTACGATTTGAAGCTTGCGGTTGAGGTGCTCAGAGTGCTTAAGATTCCTTTTGGCATGGTGATAAATAAAGCAGGGATAGGGGATCGAAAGGTGTATGAGTACTGCGAGAAGGAAGGGATTCCGATTTTGCTTGAGATTCCGCATGACACGCGGATTGCACGTTACTATTCCGAGGGCGTGCCCTTTGTGAAGCAGATGCCGGAGTGGAAGGAGCAATTTGCAGGGATAATTGATATAATATAGAACCACGAAATAACACAAGATTTACACTAAAACTTTTTAGGAAAAAGTTTTATCAAAAGCATATATCTTTGCTAAAGCTTTCTTGTGAAAATCCGTGTAATTGGTGTTTAATTGAGAGGGGAGAAAAAGAGAGATATGAAACAAATAACGGTTATTAGTGGAAAAGGAGGCACGGGGAAGACAACCCTTGTGGGCTCGTTCGCTGCTCTTGCAGAGAACAAAGTCATTGCAGACTGCGACGTAGACGCACCAGACCTACATCTGCTGCTGCATCCGGAAATCATAAAGAGAGAAGAGTTTAAAGGTGTGAAAGTTGCTGTTATGGATAAAACACTCTGTACCGAGTGCGGAACGTGCGAAGAAACATGTCGATTCAACGCTATCGCATCGACCGAAGAATCTGGCTATGCAGTCAATCCCGCACGTTGTGAGGGTTGTGGCGCTTGTGTCTTTACGTGTCCGCAGGAGGCAGTTACGCTGAAAGAACGGGTCTCCGGGTATGCATTTATATCAAAGACTAACTATGGCACAATGGCGCATGCGCAGCTTAATATCGCGGAAGAGGCATCTGGAAAACTGGTCACGGTTGTTAGGAACAATGCACAGCAGGTTGCAGAAAAGGGAAGTTATGAACTCATTCTGATTGACGGGTCACCGGGCATCGGCTGCCCTGTAATTGCGTCATTGACCGGCGTGGACCTTGCACTTGCCGTTACCGAGCCCACGATGTCCGGACTGCATGACCTGGAACGAATCCTGGATGTGACAGGACATTTCGGGATCGCTTCAGTCGTCTGCATCAACAAATACGACATTAATGAAGAGAACAGCGAGAGGATTACGGAGTTTTGCAGGCAGCGAGGAATAGAGGTTGTTGGAAATATCCCATACGATCCTGTGGTCACGGAAGCGATGGTTGCGGGCAAGCCGGTGGTTGAATTCTCGGAAGGGGAGGTATCGAATGCGATAAAGGATGTGTGGGGGGGTATAAATCAGTATGAATGAATTTTAGGGTATTCATTTTCTGTAAATGGATTGAATTTGAAATCATGTCCCATCTTTTTTCTCCTTGCTTCTTTTTGTAATTTTGCCGGGAGGATGTTCTCCTTTTTGAGGTATATAAAGTATAAGTTCTGCCTATTTAATTTAGGACGCAGATTTACACGGATTTACACGGATTTAAGGGATATAAATTATAACTCTGCGTTCGCCCGGCATTAATTAATATAACCCTCTAGCAATATATTTAACTGATGCACCCGGACATCTTCACACCCGGAACATATCTCATCATAGTTGGATGCGGTATTGACCACTTGCGAAAATTCCAAAAAATTATTAAACGCAGATACT
>CAZOEM010000050.1:0-11371 GCA_964578735.1 uncultured Halobacteria archaeon
TAAATTTGAATTTTGTGCTTGGAATTTGTTTGTAATTTGATGCTTGGTGCTTGGATTTTTTACTGAGCTATACAAATACCTTTATATGAATCCCTGTTCTATTATAATGTGGGTAAATAATAAAGCGGGGTAGGGTAGTTAGGAGATCCCGTCGGGCTCATAACCCGGAGATCGATGGTTCGAATCCATCCTCCGCTATTAACTAACGGTAGTAGCATGATAATCAATTCCGATCTGCATATCCATTCACGCTATTCTGCGGCTACTTCGCCGCGTATGGACCTACCCACGTTGGCGAAAGAAGCTTCAAAGAAGGGTATACAGTTGCTCGGTACCGGTGACTGCTTACATCCGAAATGGTTAGCAGGTATAAGAGAGCTGGATGAGAGTGAAGGCATCTTCTCCTTTAGGGGTATCGAAGAAGGCACTAATTTTGTGCTCTCTGTGGAAGTGGAAGATGAGCGAAGAGTGCATCATTTGCTTATCTTGCCGTCTATCTCAAAGGCAGAAGAGCTATACGAGTCGTTTAGGGCGCATTCGTTGGATATAGATAAGGATGGTAGACCTTCGCTGCGACTGTCCGGGCAGGAGGTAGCAGACCATGCGAAGGCGGCGGAAGCGCTTATAGGGCCTTGTCACGCATTCACACCGTGGACTGGTTTATATGCGCATCACAATTCGCTTAAGGAGTGCTATTCCGATCTGGTAGGGTATATCTCCTTTGTTGAGTTGGGGTTGAGTGCAGATTCGTCCTATGCCGACAGAATAGGAGAGCTAAGGGAGCTTACGTTTTTGACTAACTCCGATGCGCATTCGCCTTACCCTATTCGGCTGGCGCGAGAGTTTAACCGGTTTCACGTTGAGGATATAAGCTTTGACGAGTTGAAAGCGGCGATAGAGCGAAAAAGCGGTAGGAAGCCAGTCCTTAATGTCGGATTCCCACCCGCGGAGGGCAAGTATAATGAAAGCGCGTGCATCAGGTGCTACAAACATTATTCGCTCAGCGAGGCGATTATAGCGCGATGGCGATGTGAATGTGGCGGTATGATAAAGAAAGGGGTAAGAGACAGGGTGAATGAGCTTGCAGATTGCGATGACACACATCCGGTGCATCGTCCACCTTATCTGCACTTGATACCGCTGGCTGAGATAATCGGGTTGGCATTGCATAAGTCAGTGACTTCAAAGGCGGTAACAGAGATATGGAGCTCCCTACTTTCGCTATTTGGTACTGAGGTTAATGTGTTGGTGGATGCACCAGCAGATAATTTTCATAACGCTAATTTGGATGATCGTGTGGTAGAAGCAATAGCAGCATTTAGGGAAGGGGAGATACAGGTTATACCTGGTGGCGGGGGGGAATACGGTGTTATCGAGTTAAAGCCAAAAGGTGGTAAAATAGTAGAAGAAGAAGTAGGGGAAGAGAGAGGAAGCGGGCAAAAGGGGCAGCGTTCTTTGCTTGATTTTTGATTGTATACAACATTCAATTTGTAATTCGTAATGGATTAAAGAATAAAGAATAAAGCGAGAATTTTATACCATCCCCGCTTTTATCGCATCTGCGAGCAATCTACCCGCTTGCTGCATTATCGGTCTATCCGGACCCATATAAGCCACGCACTCGTTATCATGCATCTGCATCACCTTATCCTCAAGTGATTTCATATCCTTGCATGACATACCAACGATCTTCGGTCCGATCTTTGACGCCGTGCCGCAGGGAGTGTCTCTGATGACCCTCACCTCCTCGATGATCATGTTCTTCGCATTAACTCGCAGTTCAAATTTGGGCATACCAAAATGCACGGCAAAAGAATTGACTATCTCATTCTCGCTTGTATCCAGAGTACAAAGCGGTTCCGGGAATTCCACGTGTATACCATTCTTTTTTAGCTCGTCCTCTATTGAATACCGCCCTTCTGGTATCAGGTTCGGGTCCTCAATAGGCCATATAACCGCCTTTGCACCTGTTCTCTTTGCTATTATCGGGACGAGGTCACCAGCCTTTGGGAGTATCCCAAGCACTAATATAAGATCACACTCGGATAACGGTATATCTTCCGGCATGTCTATCTCAGGATCGTCAAGCGATACGGAGGCAACTTTGAGATCGTAGAGTCCCACTATCCGGTCTGCAAGCTCGCTCATAGCCAGATGACCTGTTACCAGCTCGCCAAACGAGCCGTGATAGAGTATGTAAATTAGGTTATTCATCTACTTACTGGCTCCAGCCAGCTCATATACGTATCCTCTTTTGCATTCACAACGTCAAAGAACTTCTTCTGTATCACGCCTGTCACTTCCCCTCGCTTGCCTTCACCTATTGTTACATCGTCTATCTCCCGTATTGGTGATACCTCTGCTGCGGTACCGGTGAAGAACACCTCATCAGCAGATAGCAGTTCCTCTTTCGTTATTGGCTTCTCTACCACTTCGTAGCCAATATCCCGTGCAATAGTGATCACCGAATCGCGGGTTATGCCGGGTAGAATAGATGATTCCGCTTCCGGAGTATATAGAATTGCATTTTTTACTGCGAATATATTCTCGCCCGGACCTTCAGCCACATAGCCGTTAATATCGAGCATTATCGCTTCGTCTACTCCTCTTTCTGTCGCCTCAAACACAGCTAACTGCGAATTCAAATAATGCCCCGTCGCCTTTGCAGTAACTGGCAATGTTCTAGGGTCTATTCTGCACCATGAGGAGAATGTGCACCTTATACCATTCTCTAACGCTTCTTTGCCAAGATAAGCACCCCACTGCCATGTTGCAATAGCGCAATTCACAGGATTGCCTGCGGGATTCACACCCAGGTGATGATACCCATAGAAAGCAATAGGCCTTATGTAACAAGCATCAAAACCATTTATACGAACTGTTTCCTTTATTGCGTCCGTCATTACATCCTTTGTATATGGTATTTCCATCTTATACAACTCCGCGGACCGATACATCCGATTTACATGTTCCTTTAGCCTGAAGATAAATGAACCTTTCTCCGTTGCATAACATCGTATCCCCTCGAAAACACCAGACCCGTAATGCAAGCCATGCACGAGAACATGCACTTGCGCCTCTTTCCAATCTACAAACGCACCATTGAACCATATTTTACCTTCTTCCGGAAGCTGCTCCACCATTTTTATCTCCTTATCTAAATAAAAAGTAACTATTTAGTTTATTATTTCTTATTCTTTTGCGTTTTGTGATTTTTATAAAAAGCATATATTACAAAAAGAAAGGGGGAAAAGCCCCTTTAAAAACTTTATATCGTACGCTAGCCAATGCCCAGGTCTCATTATTCCTTTGTACCTCTATCTGTTTGCGGTCTCATTTACAGCGGAAGCATCTATCAGCTCAAGTTCTTCCGTGAGATTCCCATTGACGTAGCGTCGTGATTTCGGGAACAAAGTCACATTGTCCACTCGGCTTATCCAGTACTTTTCCCGATGCGTTTGCGGCTGTCCAAATATGTCGAAACTGCAATTGAGTTCGAGTACCAGGCTGGGAACCGTACCATATGGCACTGTCAGGTTCACTTCCTCGGTCACGGCGCCTGATATTACAGCAGTGGCGTTAATTGGTATTACCACGCCCGTTTCATTGGCTATCATACCTGTGACTCTAGCTGTATTCGTCCACGTTTTTCCTGCCCATAACGGGAAATCGAGCATTACTATCTCCGGATCAAAGGTCAAATTTGCTAGTTCCGGTTCCGTCACTATCCGTCTCATGGTGACAGTTTTATTGCCTATATCTACGTACATCTTAGTACCGCCGGTCGGTTTGCTTGTGTTAATTACGTAATATGTCGCATTGTCTATCACTTCGGTCGCGGTAAAAAAGCTTGTTGTTGCGTTCTGCCCAACGTTTGTGCTCTCGCTATCATAGGTGATGTTAGATATAAACGTCATTGCTGGAATTTCTGTTGGAACAGGTATTACGATTCTCTTCACTTCCAGCATAATAGTCTCGGAATTATTGTAATTACCGCTCATATCTGTTGCATTGATAGTTAGATTGAATGAGCCCTCAACGCTTGCGTTTGTGCTGTAATTGTACCTTGCCCCTGTTATATCGCCTTCAGTGAAGTTTCCGATAAGTGACATGATAGTGCTTACATTTCCTCCTATCGGTGATAGGTCTATCTTTACAAGGTCGATTGAACTGTTTATGCCGGCTACGTCAACTCGTAGCTCTGTAATATCCGTGTTCACTGCTATTACCGGTGGTGTAGCACGTGCATTTAGTACCATCACGTCGCTGGTGGTTCCTGATGTATTTGACATTACGGATACCGAAGACGTCAACACAAATATTAGTGCAGTCGCTATAACTGCGATCTTTACCATACACCATTTTTTATCGTTCATTTTTTTTACTTTTTATTTCTTTGTTTCTTATATCTTCATCTAGTTTTGTTATTAAAATTAGGGGGGGAAAAAAGAAAACCCCAAAACATTTTTATGCTCTGTGCCAAAGGCCCCGATCCCCATCGCTTTGCAGATCAGCTTGCGGTCACATTCACAGCTATCAGCTCAAGTTCTTCCACGGGAGCTCCGTTGACATAGCTTTGATATTTCGGAGTCAAGTACCCGTTATCCGTCGGACTTATCCAGGACTTTTCCAAATACGATGTTTGCTGCCCCGCTACCTCATAACTGATATTAGTTTCGATTACTAAGCAGGGGTACGTTCCAAGTGGTACTTTTACTACTTCCGCGATTATTTTGCCTGATACTACTGCGGTGGAGTTAATTGGAATCTCTGAGCCAGTTTCATTGACTAACATGCCTGTGACATCGGTTGTACCATTCCATGTTTTTCCATTCCTCAATGGGAAATCCCAATTAACAAACGCTGGGTCAAAGGTCAAATTCACTATTTCTACTCCTGGTTCCATCTCTGTCACTACCCGTTTCCTCAGGTCATCTTCATTCACATCATCTTTACTTACGTACAGTTTAGTACTGCCAGTGGGTTTGATTGTGTTAATTACATAATAGGTCTCATTGTCTATCACTCCTGTGGCAGTATAAATCTCAGTAGTTGCATTCTTTCCAACGTTTTCTGGGTTCATGGCATCAGCGGTAATGTTCCATGTGTAAATCATAGGCGGACCCCAGCTTGAAAATGGTATTACAAATTTCACGCTATTTCGTTCGCATGGTGTACCACCATCAGCAAGGCTATCTCCCCACCATCCTGCTACATTTCGTTCTAGCGTTTTACCGTTTCCATCCGCGCCCCATGACGCATTGTAAGTTACGTTATCTACCTCAGCTCCAGTGCTGTTGCTCAAGACTATTGTGTCGCCGGGGTTGTTAACGAGCTCTAATGTCACATCTATTACGGTACATGGTAACGCACCATAATAGGCATCAAACGCTGTCTTATTCCTTGCAAGCACGACATAATCTTCTGGCTGCATTACATTGTCTGATATTGGATTATTGTCTATTGTCCAACCGCTAATGTTTACTGCTTCCACGTCATTATTGTAAAGCTCGATCCACTCCATGTCCGAATCGTCACCCGTGCTTGGATTATACATAATCTCATTGATTTTTACGTCGCCTTGTGCACTCACCATTGCTGGCAGCATAGCCATCAACACTAATATTGCCATCATCACTATAACTGCAGTCTTTACTATATTATCTATTTCATCTTTCATTTTTTACTTTTTTCACCTCCTAGATTTCTTATCTATTTTAGTTATATCTATACTTTTGCACTTTTAATATATAAGGCACACACATACTTTAAAGTCCTCAAGAAACAGTCACTAGATACACTTTTTGTGGTGCGCTGTGTACAAAAGGAGGTGAGGTATATGATTAAAATTCTTGTCCCCGCCTTGCTAATTGCCTATCTTGAGGCTTATCGGAGTATAAGTGGAGCATGAACGGTGTTATCACATCGTTAGTATTCGCTATTCTTGTCTCACGAATATGAACCAATATTCAGGATCATTGCGTAGTTCCATTAGCTCATGTAGGTAATAGCTACCTGATTACTATTTCTGCAAAAGTATAAGCAATATAAGTTTTGATTTTTTGCGAAGCAAAAAAAGGATGAACAAAAATAATATCAGGGTGGGAAAAAGAAAACCCCAAAACATTTTTATGTTCTGTGCCAAATGCCCTGATCTCCATCGCTTTGCAGATCAGCTTGCGGTCACAGTCGCAGTAAACGTGCCCACCACTTCGGGTTCCCCGGATCGGTGATTAACCATTGTTATGGTTGCATTACCTGCACCGACAACCTCGAACGTGGCGATTTGCACACCGCCAGCGCCGGAGCGATCTGCTTCGGGCACATCTACTATTCCACCCATTTGTTGCAGCACCAGATCATCACGAGGTTCTGTTACTTCCCATGTATATTTCCAGGTATAGGCTATAGTTGGGTTTGTTTCCAGTCTGACAGCCAGGAATTCGCCTCTCGTAACGTTGACCTCTCTATTGTTGTCACTCGCATTGAGGAACGTTGGCGGTATAACTTCGATCAGCTCTTGCTCTTCCACGAGTTCTCCATTGATACGGCTTTGGTATTTCGGCCACAGGAACCCTGTATCCGTTGGGCTCATCCAGTACTTTTCCAAATTCGAAGTCGGCTCTCCCGCTACATCATAGCTGATATTCGTTTCGACTACTAAGCAAGGGAACGTTCCAGCTGGTACTGTTACTTCTTCCGCAGTCACTTTACCTGATACTACTGCGGTGGAGTTGATTAGGACCTTCGAGCCAGTTTCATTGATTATGCTACCAGTCACATTAGATGTAGACGTCCATGTCTTTCCAGCCATCAAGGGGAAGTCCCACATAACAAACACCGGGTCAAAGGTCAAATTCGAGATCCCTGTTACTTTCCGTCTCACCAGATTATCACCATTCTCGCCATCTATACTAATGTACATTTTAGTAGTACCTGAGGGTTTGCCTATGCTGACCACATAATAGGACTCATTGTCTATCATTTCTGTAGCATTAAAAAGCCCGGTAGTTGCATTCATTCCGACGTTTTCGGGGTTCATGGCATCAACGGTAATGTTTGATGTGTAAATCACAGGTGGATTCCAGATTGAAAATGGTATCATGATTGTCTTACTATTCACTTTGCATGGTGTTCCACCATCTACAAGACTCTCTGCCCAGCCACCGGTTGCATTTCGTTCTAGTGTTTTACCGTTTTCATTCGCGCCCCATGACGAATCGTATGTCACCTCGTCAGCAATGTCCGTTATGCCTCTTTTCAGCGCTATGGATTCGGCGCCGGAGTTACCTAACGAAAAGCTGCTGTCAATCACTGCGCAGTTGCACTCAGGATGCTCATCCACGAACGTTTTTGCATCATCTGCGATAATAGCGTACCCTCCACTCGGAATAACCATGTTTCCTGTTACATCTGTTAAGTCGTGGTTGGTCTCCCCTGCGTAAAATATCCAGCCGGTAATGTCTATTGCCGTTGTATCATTGTTATATAACTCAACCCATTCGCGATCTGTATCTGTTCCAGGTAGATTATACATAATCTCATTAATTTTTACGTCACTTTGTGCACTTACCATTGCTGGCAGCATAGACATCAACACTAATATTGCCATCGCCACAATAACAGCAGTTACTATATCCGCTTTTTCATCCTTCATTTTTTCACCTCCTAATTTTTTTAACTATTGTAACTATATAAAATTCTGAGTATATAAACTTTTAGCTATATAAACTTATATGATATAGCGCATTCACACGGCTTATGGATATAATTATACTACATAGACGATAGGTCGGGGTTGAGCCATTTACTCGCCACTTTACGCTCCGTGGGTGCTTCACCCCTTTTCATCGTTTTCACATACTTCTGCAGCGCATTAGCCATATATTTCGCAGCGAGACAAAATAGGCTGCTTTTGAGCCCCTTAGCGCTATTGTATTCTTTTATTAGTTTTGGCGTGAGATTCAGATTGTGCTCTATGCATACGCCCAGAAGTTGCCAGTGCTCAGGCGTCATCTTCGCTATGGTAAACGTTTCCTCGCTATCCAACATGGAGCCACGCATGGAAACGAAGTTCAGCGGTACGATAATAGAAGAAGTCCCTTTTAAATCCTCTACTAGCTCTATGCTTTTAATCACGTCATCTGCAGTTTCACCCGGAAGACCGTTAATCATTGTTGCCGCATTAAACCAGTTATTATCATCGAGGATACCAAAAGCATATGTGACAATTTCATGCCATTTCTCCGGTTGTGATGGCGCTGCTTTGCCTCTCATGTGCTTTGCAATCAGTCTTTCACTCCCGGTCTCTATTCCTGTTTGCGCGCCCATCCAGTCACGGTCGAGCACGGAGTAGCATAATTCTGAGATTGCACTAAGAAGTTCGGGCTCATGATAGACAGTGGCAAGGGCTACATGGCTCGTGCCAATACGCTCAATCCCTTTCACTGCGGTAACATGCCGGAACAAGTTCAGAACACGTTCTTCGTCCGGTGCTATTCCTTTGGCACCATAACGAAGAACGTCCTCAGAATGAAGGGATATTGCAGTCTGACCCGCATTTACATTTACCGTCACGTCACGTACGATATGCTCGATAGACTTGAAGCGGAGCCTCTGCATGTTCGGAGTGCAGAAGGAGCAGCCTCTTCCACAGCCTCTGCTTATTTCTACCAATCCGTGAATAGTGGCACCTCGGATATTAGGGATCGCATCTGCGTCAGGGTCTTTGCCTTTTATAATCCGAGGCAGTTTCTCGCCTGCGAGTATAGAGGTGAACATTGCGGGAACGGTAATTTCACCCTCGCCAAGATGCACATAATCTATGTTCAGTTTGTCCATAATCGTCTCGTCAGTCAACTGCCATGCCGCTTTACCGCCTGCTACCACTATCTTCTCTCTCATCACCGGTTTTTTCATCAGTTCAAAGAACTTTATACGGTTGTACGGCGGGCCGATGTCTAACATATCAACGAACTCAGAGGTCGGTGGATTGATACCTAAGAAATCGTGACCCGAAACGCCTATTAGCTCCGTTTGGTGGCCGGATACACGCTCCAAATTACGCGGATGCACAACTGCTACTTCATCCTCGCCGAAGACTGCCGCTAATGACGCTTCCATAATCCTGAGTCCTGAGTCGGCAAACAAAGCTCTACCGTTCTTACTTGGGACTGGCGGCGAGAAAACGGAGAAATAAAACCAATCAGGAAGAATACCACGAGGCATGCAGGTAGAGAACCCAACAAATATACCCCATCTGTACCTGCTCATCATCGTCTCATCGGCAGTCAATATGATCTTAGGGTGTCTGTCCATTTTTCGTGATATTTTTTTCCCCATCTCTCGTCATTCTTCCTTTATCTCTGCTACACGTTCAACCCCTTTTAGATATGCAATTGCAGATTCAACTTTATCCCTAAGCGGCTCAAGGTCTTTTATACCGTCAAGATCGGAGCCAAGCTGTTTGAGATACCTTTTTACCCTCGCCCGCTCCGCCTTTATCAGCTCCACGAAGTTCACGTTTGCCACGTATCGGTTCTTTCTAAACTCTCGGAACCGTTCTACCAAACCCAGTCGTATGAGAGTATTAAGATAGTTTATGGTGGACGAGTATGCGTAGTTAGTTTTTTTGCCTATCTCTTCTGCGGATAGCGGCTTATGAGCAGTGATAAGCACAGCATAGATGAAGCTGCAGCCTTCGCCTAAGCCCCAGTTCATCATCATCGCTTTCACGCGTCTGACTGCGCGATCCAGAGGGTTCCCCTGTTCAGCGGATTCCTGATTTATCATAATTATTATAAATAACATATCCTATATATTACTGTTTAACATATTTAATTCACTTCACAAGAGTGTGAAACCAAAGGGGTAAAAAGACGCTGGTGCAGCGGTCAAAGATGACAAGAAAAAGAAGAATGAATATAAAAGAAGCATTAGGGATATTAGTTTTGGACCCTATTCACGGTGCGGACGTGATTGCAGACGAGCTAAAAGAGCTGGGTAAAGACGTGACGGTGTTCAATCCTTATAGAGAGCAGCCTTCGTTTAATCGTTTGGATTATGATTTGGTTATCGCTCCTGTTCACCTGAGTCCGAAGTTTGAAATTGTAAAGCAAGCATTAGAGAAGAACATACCGTTTATGAGCCACCAGGAAGCGGTGAAGGAAATTGCAGTCACAAATGACCTTTTCGCTGATATTAACGTGATAGAAGTAACGGGCACGGTAGGAAAAACGTCGGTCTGCGAATTGATCTGTCAGTTATTAAAGGGCAAAAAGGTGCTTTCGCATACCAGTTCCTCCACACGATTCAATTCGGCAGACGGTGTGATTCGATTCCCACGGCACAGTGGCACGCCTGCGAGTGTATTGAACGTGATGCGCATAGTGAAGGAAAGGAATTTGGAGCCGGATATAGCAGTATTTGAGATTTCGCTTGGATTAACAGGAATAGGCGATGTGGGCGTGATAACGAGCTTGAGTGGCGATTATAGAATTGCTGGTGGTACGGAAGATGCATCTGCGGTAAAACTGGCGTCAATAAATAACTTTGGTGCTAAAAGTATCATTGTCCATCAGTCAGATGTGAACGCAGACGGGAATACATATGGCGATGAGGATGCTAACCTGTGGCTAGCGGGAAACAGAGTCCTTTTTAATCGTCTTAAGACCATAAACGGCGATTATATTGACGGTGAACTTGCCTTTAACGCTTTTGACGCTTTTATTGAGACGGAACATTACAGGAATTGCCTGGGTGCGGCTTTTTGCGCTGTCTTGAGTCTCGACGTACCACCGGATGAGCTCAACACTAATATTTCGACAGTCGATGGCCGGATGAAACTGGAGAGCCTAAAAGGGCGTTTCCTTATTGATAATTCCAATTCCGGCACAAAGTTGAAGTTCCTTGATGTGATAACAGAGCAGGCACGGCAGCTATCAGGGAAGATGATTTTGATTCTTGGCGAGGAGTCACAATATGTGTGTGAGGGCGTAGACGTTGAGGAACTGAAGGAGGTGGTTGAGAATATCGCGTCTGAGTTCGTTGAAGTGATAATCGTGGGTGATGAGTTCAAGGGCAAAATAGGGGGTAAGAACGTGTTCTTCTCGGATGGGTTGGATGTGGCCCTGGAGAAGGCGATTAACGATTCTAAAGAAGGTTTTGTGGTTATTTCCAATGTTAAGACGTGGCGATGAATGAACTGTTTAATTTCATGAGCTACCACTAAAACTTAATTTCAAGCCCTTTTTCACTTAATTTCAAATCGAACATTTGTTCATCCGGATTTTTACAGTTCAAAAATCCTTTCCTGAATAACTTTAAAGTTTCAGTTGGTTTCTTTTTGATGAATAATCACATTTCCAAGAAT
>CAZOEM010000051.1:0-11369 GCA_964578735.1 uncultured Halobacteria archaeon
GCTTGCATGGAGTTATCACGAAGTAATATAAAATTGAAAGATGGATGATTGTTGAGGATGAAGTATGCCACATCCCTGTGACATCAATTGGGCTTCATTTCCCATTTCACCGAAAGGCGGGTTATAACTAAATTTGTCTGTGGTGATTGAAACAGTTGGTTTTTGTACCGGTACTAATGGTAAATAATCGCCACTATTTGCTATACTACCAGAAGAATTGTACGGAATCTGCGTATCTCCAAGTCCATCTCCATTCGTATCTCTTCCTGCATAATCGCTCCAGTAGTTACCACCAAGATAGGGCCCGGCGATGATATTTGTCCCCAAAGTTTTTGTTATGTTCCAGATGTTGTTTCTATCATCCCGTGCATTGTTCGTGTTGTTGAAGTAGTTGTTGTAGATGAGATTGTTGTTCGAATAATCCAAGCAGATGCCGTATTCGTTATTCGAGGTTGCAGTGTTGCCTGTAATGGTATTGTTGCAGGAATCCTCGAGGTTTATCCCGTCCTTCAAGCTGTTGCTGACATTATTGTCTGTAATGACGTTGTTGTCAGAATCTTGTAATGTGATGCCATCTTGAACATAAGTGTTGCTGACAGTGTTATTTGTAATGGTATTGTTACTAGAATATTGTATAAGGACGCCCGAATAGCCATCGCTGACATTATTGTTTGTAACGGTATTGTTGTCAGAACGGTCGAGGGCGATGAGGGGGTTATCCATACTGTTGTAAGCATTGTTGACGGTTATAGTGTTGCCACTGGACATCCAGAGGACGATGCCATGACCGACATGGCGAACACTGTTGCCTGTAATGATATTGTTGCTAGAACTCCAGAGCCTTAGACCATCAAAGCATTTGTAGATGCTGTTGTTCTCTATTCTTGAGTTACTGGTGTTGTAGAAATGAATACCATCGCCATTTTTTGTTAGGTTCAGGTCTTTTACTATGACTGGATGCAGTAAACAGTGCCCGCATTTGTGGTTGAATCTAGGATGGTATCAGAAACATTTACAAGATAGTAAATCGGCTTTCCATCCACGAGATTGCTGATATCAATGTCATTGTCAAGTTCTGAATAACTAAAACCTTCGGCTTCAAATTGGTTCATGTTGCCAGACATCAGATTATTCCTTAATGTGTTGTTGCCCGATTTGGAGAGACCGATGCCGAGTGACTCTGGCCCATGATTGTAAGAGGCAGTATTGCCTGTAAGGGTATTACTGCTGGAATAATCGAAGAGACCGATGCCATACCCGTTGTAACTGGCATTATTGTCTGTAATGGTGTTGCTGCTTGAGGACTCCAGGTTGATGCCGAAGCAGTTGTTCGAGGCGTTGTTATTAGAAATATTGCAGTGATCTGCGTTACCGAGGTATATTCCAGCACAACCCTTATAGCAATCTGTTGCACCTTTAACCGTAAATCCGCTGATGTTCACGTAATCCGTAGTTACAGCGAAGACATGATCTTGTGGATCATTAGCCTGAACAATCGTATCGTCTGGATTTCCAGAAGTTGACTTTATTGTCAAAGATTTGTAAACATCCACATTCTCGTCGTATACCCCAGGATCAACTGTAATCGTATGTCCATCAGCAGTATTAAGAGCATCTATTGCAGCTTGAATCGTTAGGAAGTTTTCTCCTGTATCTATGTTGTGAACTCGTAGTGGTGCAAAAGATACTTTCCAAAAATTGGGATTCACAGGAGGTGTCTGTGGTTCCCAGGTATCGCCGCCATCTGTAGTATGTAGGATGGTTCCATAGCCATCAATAGGATCACCCACTACCCAGCCAGTAGCAGTTTCACTTGGATCATCTGCACTCGCAACCGCTGCAGTAAACATCGCAAGCACAGAAATAGCTAAAATCGCTGTTACCAAACCTTTCTTTACAGTTTTTCTTTTTACTTCTAAATTTTTATCCCTTTCTTTCGCTTTCATTTTTTATTTTTTTTCACCTCCTAAAATTTATAAAGCTAAAAGGTATATATAAGCGTTTTATAAGCTTTTCGGTTGTTACGTTAGGGCCATCAAAAAATTAAGAGTATGGCTAAAAGCCAGTGATGTGTAGAATTATTGAAAAGGCGAGTTCCTGCTATTATAGCGCAGAATTTACTGTCTTACAAGTGGTTGTACAGGGGAATAGTGAACGAACAGCAATTGTTTCCTTTATGCGGACAAGACATTCCCTCAATTATTATGGTTTTGTTCTCTTTCTCTCTTTTTTGAATGGTCTCATCTGGCACTGTCTAAAAATGTAGTGATGTATCACCGCGGAGAGCGCAGAGTACGCAGAGTTTTAAGACGGTTTCAATCCTTGCTGAGTTTTCTGATGCCTTTGCGTTCTCCGCGTGCTCTGCGGTAAAATTTAAGGATATAGTGATTTCACTAGAAAATTCGACAGTGCCTGTCTTTTGTATATAATTCCATGTTTTTTTCTTCATTTCCATCCAACTTCTTAGGGTGGAGGTTGGAAACAAGTCAATTAGAAATATCTTCGTATTCTTTTTTCATCGTGATTTTGTTTTTCATCTTTTTTGTAGTATATTTCTACCAACGTTGACCTTATCTTCATCCCGCTCATAAGCGTAAATTACTCGAATTCCGCTCCTACTGCCCTTTCCTTTAAGACTTTTGCACCTAAAATGTCTTACTTTATACATTGGAACTTTAACACCACCAAGACCCGAAATCTGTACAGTTCCCCGTAAATGATTGGGTAATTCTACTTCTAATACTTCACAAAAATTTTTTAAGTCGTCATTTAAGGATTTGTACTTTTTATTGAGTTTTTTACGTTCTTTTTGGAATTCTCCGACTTGTAAAAACTCAGTCATCTTCGTATTCTCTTACAGAAAAAAGTAAATCCCGATAGAACACCTTTTCATAATTGATAATATCTCCATCTCCAGTTGCTTTATAAGGTATATCTCTATGAGATAAAGCACTTATTTGTGTGGCATTCATACCACCATATTTTGCTATACCCTCTTCAATACCCTGCAGTTCATTCCCGGTGAGTAAATCCATATTTGGTTTTTTGAGTGACAGAAATTTTTGTTGCTCAAAGTTCCCTTTCCGTGTAGTAAATTGTTCAATTTCACCTTCATCTTTAAGTACTTCTATCACTTCTTCAAAATGGATTGGGGCCGGGCCATGCGGCAATTTACGATAGGACTCTCCAGTTAATTTTTCTTCATATAGCTCATAATAATTAAAATCGACAAAATAAAGAATCTTGTATAGCACAGTCTTACCAATGTTCTCCAAATAACCACATCGAAGGATTAAAAAATGTAAAACTTGTTTGAACTTTTCTTTATTAAATTTGCTATTCCCCATCGCCCTTATCTCTCCCATTTTCATATCCTCCTGTATATTAAACACATGGGTTTAATTGGCATAAAAACTTTTCGTTTTTTTCATCTTGCTTCTAAATTCCATCATCTGCTCCTAAGGGAACTCCCAGTAAATAGTTTACCCATTTTGATAATTATCATAGACACAGATTTACACAGATGCTACTGTCCTAAAAAATTATTATGTTTTTACGGGTTGAATCAAAATTAAATCATGACCAAGCCGGTTAACTCTGTGGTGGATATGGACATTGCGAAGTTCTTTGATATATCTGTGGCTAAAGGGCGTTCGAAATCGCGTGAAATTAGAGTTATGGTGGCCATTGTTAGTACAAAAGATGACTGGACATTATCAGTACTACGGTATAAGTGGCAATATACGGGGATTACCGAGTTTCTACTATCATACGGCGGAGCTCGCTTTTAAGTGGATAAACAGGCGAAGCCAGAGGAAGAGCTATAATTTGAGTCAATTCAATCGTTTTCTCTCATTTAATCCACTGCCAAAACCGAAAATATATCATTTCTATGCCCTATTTAAACAAACGTAGAGGATGTACTCCTGAAGAGCCGGATGAGGGAAAACCTCAAGTCCTGTTCTGTGAGAGGGCTCATAGCTGCTTCCGGGAGGAGGTGGCTATGAGTTCTACTGACAATATCAAGAAGAAGAATAGAGAAGAGGGATACCACTTTTAGAACCGTTCTTGATAGCGTCCGGCACCAAGCGCACTGGCGCCTGATCGACAATCAACAACCCTTCGCCGTAGGCGCAAATTTCCGATAACACATCGGAAAACATCTCTGCCACTTTGCCTTGTGGATTGGCCTGCGCCGGCAAGCTAGGTGCGGCGCTTTGCAGGATGCGGTGCGCCTCCTCCACCATGGTCAGATGCCGTAGATGCTTGGTATCATCGCGCCGGAATGTATCGGTATTGAACTGCGCTTGGCGATACTCGTAGAGGAATTGCAGCAGTACAGCCATGGCAAAAGCCCGGTCGGTGTCGTCTCCCAACTGCGACAGGTTGATCACTACCGGCCGATCGAAGATGTCCGCCCACGGCGTAGAGCGTGGCTGGTCGAACAATTGCCCCTTCCAGCCGCGCCGCAGGCTTTGAATGCGCGTCATCAGCGCTGCTGCGAGGTTGGCGGTAACCCGCTCATCGTAACCCTTTTGCCGGATGACCTCACGAACCACATCGAACATCTGCCGCAGGGTCGGCCTGGGCGTGTCAAAGGGTGGCAGGACTTCCTCCCACCAGTTGAACGGCTTGCTATAGACCGCGAAAAGCACATCCTCCAACAGCATGGGCAGTGCCTCCTGCATGGGAAACGAAGCATTAAGAATAGACTTGAGCCGATCCACATGGGAGAGTACCGACGGCGTATGCCGTTCAGAAAGCCACACGACATCAAGCGGATTGAGGCGGAGTTGATGAGTCAACGGCTGGCCCCGCCAAGCGGCGACACCGGGCATGTAGATACGGATACGCTTTTCCGGCGGCAGGCTGGCGTTTATCCGCATGGCCCATTCCACGTATTCGTCTTTCGCTGGCTCAATCACCAAAAACGGTACATCCTGTTTTTGCAATTCTCCCAAGAGGCGCAGGCAGGTGTTCGACTTTCCGCTGCCGGTGATACCCGTGACAAGGGTATGTTTGACAAGCGTTTGCAAAGAGATGGGATAAGGAACCGATGTTTCTTTTCCTCCTTCGAGTAAATTTCCCAATATCACATCATTCGGCTGGGGGGAAGAAACATTCCGACTGAACGAAGCGGTGGCTACGATGGGAATGTCTGTAATCTCCCGCTGCTCTTCTACTATGGTATCAACGGTCTTGAATAACTCTTCTAAAAAACCGAAGGCGAGATCGTAATCAAAAAACGAGTCTTCAAACGGCCGTGATGGCGATGGGGCCTCAGTATGGCTATTGCTCATTCCCTTCGGTTCTCGAGTAAACCCGTGGCTAACCACGGCGGCACCGAAACCGGCGGTTAATGCTAGCGCAACAGCTATGAGCGGACCGGTCAATACTCCGCCAATTATGCTAGCGGCACCTATGCCCACAATCGTCTCAGAACTTGGTTTGAACGAAGCAACGGAACCGGGCTGTTCTGCCCGGCGCGCGGTCGGAGGTTGCAGTGGCGTGATTGTAGGGTGATTCATGGACGAAGCAACCTTCTCGATGGTGTACTGGAAGAGACCAAGAACGTCTATAGCGATTCTCGCCTGTGTCCGTGTCAATCCGCTAATGTAGTCTCCGTTCAGATCGGCCAATTTAGACAGATACTCTTGGATAATTTTAATGGACTCCTCTGGCGTTTTTGCTACCAGTTGCTCGCGAAGCTTTTCTTTGTTCTGGCTATAAAAGCTTTTCGCTTTTTTCTTCTATTTTTGATAGTATAGATAGTATGACTTCTACCTATTTAAGACGCGGATTTACACTGATTTAATTTTCTTCTATGTCAATCTGCGTTAATCTGTGTCAATAATTTAGTTTCCTGGTTAGATTTTTATCAACTCTCTTGCCTCATCTCCATTGAGCGTATTTCCGCCTCAAGTTCTGCAATAGTCTTTTCCGTCTCCTTTGGCACTTCAACGCCCTTCTCTTTTACTTCTGATACACTTTCCCTGATTGCTGTTCCCACTTCGACACAACCTTGAGTGACGGCATTTGCCACCACTGTGCTCGTTGTCTGGTCTAAACTAAACGCAGAAGTGGTAACATAGCCGATGAGGCTATTGGTTCTGGCAGCTAAGAGCGAAATTTTCTCTATTGTCTTTCCTACATCTAAAGAGCCTTTTGGCATCTTTAACACCTGCTGCAAATAGTCACGCACACCATTGGTGGTGACAATAAACGCTTCAACCTGCTCAGATACGAGATTAAGAGTTTGAACGCCAATTTGGGCAGTGTCAATCATCTGTTTATATACATCATGTAGCATCGCGATATTTTGCCACAGGTCGGGACCACCATCACCGGACTGAGAGAGGAAATCTTGTGTTGCCTTAAGATTCTTCCAATTTTGGACGATCAATTGCTCTTTAACTGTTAATTTCTCGGCCCTCTGCATCTTAGTTAAAAGCCCGCTCTCTTTGATTTGTATAGTTGTTTTTCGATATTCATCTATTAAATCCTGTGGCAACTCTCTTTCAAGCCCGCCCAACTGTGGTATTTTGGTTATCGAATCATTATATGCAACAATGTTATCTTCAAGTGCCATAACGGTACTTGCGATGTTATTGCGAGCATCCTCTAAATTAGCAATAATGTCATTAAGATTATCCATTGCCATTTGAACAGGATTCACATCAGGTATTATTATATCAACACCCTCTATCCGAATAACACCCGCCTTTGCCACTATCTCTATAAGCATATCAGAAAAATCCGCGCCCATTTACTCCTTCACCTCCCGCATACCTCAATCAAGCACCTCGTTGTGTAATGAGTTCGTCAATGACATCCACTAAATCCTCCTTTGATAGGTTCCCTTCACCCTCGATCTTCTCTTTAAACCTATTTTTAAGTCCTTCAACGATCGATGGTGCCAAATCGCCTATTATCTGCTCCAAACTTGTAACATCAACGATCATACGAACATCAGCATCGCCCACTTTATGATTAAGCGCCTGGTATCTTTCACCCAGCATAGTATCTAAAATACTTCTCACCTCCGGTGATGAAACATTAAGGCCACTAAATGATGACCCTGGCACCACAGTTCGAGCAAATTCGGCATTGGATTTCTTTACTGCCTCTTCTATAAGCTCTCCATCAGTCACATACCCCTTTATTTTTATGATTGCCTTTATACTGTTTTCAACTACCATTGCCTTCCGGATTTCTCTAATCTCCGGCATGCTATATGTATCGTTATGCTGAACAAGCTTGTCCTTCTTACATAAAGCATCCAAAACTATATTTACACCCAATCCCCGGGGCACATTATAGCGTACTAAAATGTCTTCTAGTTTGTGTTTCTCTACATCGGGCTTTGAACCTTTTGTTTTCACCAGTTCCTGCTGGAAAAAGGCAATAAATTCGGCTAAGAACCCTGTCTTATCCATCCACTCCTCAAATGTGCCCATGTGCAAGTATATTGTGCCGCCGTCAGGAGCTTCATGCTTTATTATTGGTGCTGTGCCCTCTTTTTCCATTTCTTTTATCATCTTGTTCACTCTTTTCATTACCTCTGCTTCGTGAATGTCCGTACCGTACTTCTCTCGATATGCAGTTCTAAGCCTGATGGGCTTTAGGAGACCCGCAGTTTCTTCTGCTGCTTTATATATCAACTCAGTCAACTCACCGCGTTTTCTTAGTGCTGGCGACAGCTTTAAGCCCTTTATGCTAATTTTCATTCTATTCTTATCTTATCTTATCACCCGCTAAAAACCCATCTTACAAAACCTTCAGGGCTAATAAATAATAAAGTTAACTTCTTTATAATATTATATTTTATCATTTAACTTTTTTATCATCAAAGGTAAAAATGACGCAAATTAGCCTGTCTGCATTTAAAAGTTCAGGAGTAGGAATGTTAGCGGTTTTCTCTGATCGTGACATCAATAATAGAGGTATAAGAGAAGGCGATTTTGTTAGTTTTTTCGCTCCTAATGGCAAAGAAATCAGCGTGAAAGTGAAAGGTAAAGGGATGAATAACCGGGTGCATCTCAGCAGAGAGTGCTGGGATATAGCCGGTTTAAGTGCTCCGGGCACGATGTTACAATTCCATAAAACCGAACCGAAAACCGTTGATAAAATAGTGGTGAGTATTTTAAATAGTAGTGGAGAACTTTCAAACCTTGAAAATCAAGTAAAATCTATATTGGTGAACGAGCTCGTGTATCCCCAGACTCAGATTATTCGCGCAATAGGTAGTTCTGTGGTAAATATCGCCATAGATGAAATAACTCCTGATGGAGCGACAGTGATAAAAGACCCTGCATCGATAACGGTGAAATCGTTGGAGGAAAAACAGGTGTCAAGGATGGTTACCAGTGCGGCTGTTCCGCCTCCCAGGATTGAAAAAACTGTGGAAGAGCTAACGGAAAAAGATTTGATGGTTAAACCGCCAGCGGTGAATTTTGGTGATGTCTATGGTTTGGATAATGTGATAGAGCGGTTAAAACTCCTTGTTGTCCATCCACTTCAGAAACCCGCGCTACTTTATCACCAGGTTGGTTTTAGACCCAAAGGGGTGCTAATATATGGCCCTCCTGGGATAGGGAAAAGTACGTTAGTTCGCGCGCTGGTAAATGAAGCAAAAGCGAATTATATACCCATCGGCTCATACATGCTTGCACATCGAGAACAATTGCAGGAGATACTTAATAAAGTTGCAGAGACTGCGAGGAATAATGCACCTGCCGTTGTTCATTTTGAAGACCTTGAACGACTCACACCGCGGGAGGAAATGTCGTTTGAGAGGGGGATGACAAGTGCGGTAATTAAATTTATCCGTGATCTATTGGAGCGCGATTGGACAGAAAGTCCGGTAATAGCAATTGCGGAAGCCACATCTAAGGACGCTATCAGCAAAGCGGTTCTGGATTCCGGTGTGTTTCGGGAATATTTTGAAGTGAGTATACCAAACGAAGAGACAAGGAAAAAGATACTCCGGGACCGGTTGCGGGACGTACACGGGAGTTTTGACATAGAAGAGATAGCGAGGAGAACAAACGGGTATAACGGAGAGGATTTGGAGAATATAGTAAATAAAGCAATTATGTATAGCATAGAAAAAGAAGTAAATGATTTAGAAGCGGTGGGTGCAGAGGTCAGGAGTTCAAAGCATTTTAGATTTGGGTTATATTTGAAGAGGGAAGATTTTGAAAAGGCGCAGAAGGATGTTGCCCCCTCAGTTCTCAAAGAATCGGTAGTAGAAGTACCATCTGTGTCATGGGCTGATATAGGCGGATATGAAAGCACGAAAGTGGAATTTGAGAAAGCAATAGAATGGCCCTTAAAATACCGTGAGCTATTTGAAAGTTATGTGGGGTCCCCGCCGAAGGGGATATTGCTTTTTGGCCCACCGGGATGCGGAAAGACTCTGTTTGCAAAAGCGGTAGCGAATGCGGCTATGGCAAGCTTCTTAACGGTGAAAGGCCCTGAACTTGCGAGCAAGTACTATGGTGAGTCAGAAGAGAAGATAAGGGAGTTGTTCAGAAAAGCGAAACAGGCAGCACCTGCAATTATCTTCTTCGACGAGATTGATGCTGTTGCGAGGGCAAGAGGCGAACATACCCACGAAGCGACAGAAAGGGTAGTTGCTCAATTATTAACCGAGATGGATGGCGTAGAGCAATTGAAAGACATCTTGATAGTTGCCGCGACAAATAGAATCGAGCTTGTTGATACTGCGATACTGCGTCCCGGTAGATTTGATAAACTCATATACCTTCCGATACCAGACGAAGAAGCAATTAATGCTATTTTAAGGGTAAAAGCGAGAAAACTGCCGGGCATAAAAGACCTTGGTGAAGAAGAACTGGACGAATTTTTAGATGATATAGTAAGACTACTCCGAGAGGAGAACAAAAAAAGAACGGCTAGCACAGAGGAAGCAGCTTTGATTTTGAGTTCGTTCGATGTTCAGGAGAGAACGGATATTGATGGGATTCTTTCTACAATTACGGTAGCGGAAGGAAAGATAAAAAGCCGAATATACATCGGTGCGGATATTGAAGCGATAGTAAAGGAGGCGGCAAAAATTGCTATGAGCGAGAAAATAGAACTGATAGAGAAGGGTGTAGGCGCTGAAACCCAGGGGGTTACTCAGGATCATTTCAGAAGGGCAATCGAAAGCAACCCGCCTTCGCTTCCCTGGCGTGAATATCTGAGATATGAATCACAGCGTATAAAGTTTAAGAGAGGTGCATAAGTTTACAAAGGGAGCGGAAACGAGCTATGTAGTAGTGTTTGGGATTTTCTCAGGAGCTAAACAAAAGGATTATACACTCGCGCTTCCTTAAATTTACCATTCTCCTTTATTAATTTCACAGCGCCGGTTTTCATTTGTATTTCCGTTTCCGTTTCCTCTACCGGCGTGAATACTATTACCTTCCCACGCTCATAATCCCACTTCATCAATATCCCGAGCCCAACGATCTCGTTCTCATCGCTACAGAAAAGCCCCATTATTGTGCCTTCTTCCAGCGTCCATGCCAGAGCGGGCGGGTCAAAAGCTCGGCTCTTAGCATTACTGAAATATCTGTTATACGCTTCTTCACGCAGTGCTTTCCGTTCTTCCCTCGATCTGCTCCTCACTTCTCTTGACACAGGCAGCTTAATGACCTTCATATTTAGAGCTGTTAATATATGCCCCAATCTCTCCTCGTGCTCTATCGCGATAACAAGGGTAGGTTTTATCTCTTTTATCTCATATAGCTTGAACCGCTTCGCATCTTCGCCTTCTATCCAGCCTGTTGAGTCAACAATAATAATATCGGCTAATTCTTTCGCTTTCGCCACGGCAGCCGCAGCGCCTTTTACACATTCGTGCGTACGCAGGTTAGGAGAAGTATTTCCAACGAAGTAAAGGCTGTGAAGCGGCACTTCGGAAAGCGTTCTTAGCTCATTTTCCTGTATGCCCATCCCTATGCAGCATGGCGGTCCTATATCACTTTGACCTACATCGGTATCAACAACTGCTACTTTTAGCCCTTGCGCGAAAAAAACGTTTGCTATAGAAGTAACCGCATACGTCTTTCCTACATCTACGCCACCGAGCATGAAGATGGTTACTGGCTTTTGCTCTTGCCTTAACGCAGCCTCTACCACCTCTTCAATAATTTGCTTCATCTTTGCATACCTAAACCTAAACCTAAACCTAAACCTTATTTTTATTTCTATTTCTGAGAGATAATATGATATGTCCTGCCTTTCGGTGAAATGGGAAATGAAGCCCAAATGATGTCACGAAGATGTAACATACTTCATCCTCAATAATCGCCCATCTTTCAATTTTATATTACTTCGTGATAACTCCATGCAAGCTCTTT
>CAZOEM010000052.1:0-11162 GCA_964578735.1 uncultured Halobacteria archaeon
CGTGAATATCCGAAAGAAGTTCCGACTGTTGGAATTATATCATCACAACTTGTATGGATCAGATACCGAGCAAAAACCCCAACATCGTGAAATGCTTGATTTGGGTCGCTATTCTGACGTTAATGTGCTCACGTCGAATACTTCGACTCATTCGCAATGCAAATCCTGAAAAAGCAAATCGATACACGCATTTACGATGGGCAACGGTGTTCACCAACCATGCAGACCGATTATTATTCGAAGTACTGGAATGCATAGGGCTAAAACCGGATGGGATCACTTTATACAACATCTTTCTAGGTCAAGGATGCGATCCAAATATCAAACGAGAGAGGTTGATGGAGCTATGGGTTACTTAACCGAACACGCATGAATCGCTCCAGTAGTTACCAATTTTTTCCTTTGAATTCCAAGTATTAGTTGAATCAGAAGAATAAACGTTATAAGTGTTGTTTATGAAGTTGTTACGATAGATGAGGTTGTTGTTTGAATCCGAGAGGGTGATGCCATCTTCGTAGTTGTTTGTGCAGATATTCTTAGATAGGTTATTGCCGTTTGAATCAAAGAGAGAGATGCCACTAAAGTAGTTGTTTGAGCAGATGTTGTTAATTATGTCGTTGTTGTTTGAATGATAGAGGCAAATCCCATCTCCGCTGTTGTTTGAGCATTTGTTGTTCGATATATTGCAGTAATTTGCGTAAGATAGATATATTCCATCCCACAGATCAAACAAGTCATTGTCAAACAAGTCATCGTCAAACAAGTCATCGTCAAACAAGTCATCATCCCACCAATCTATTGCTTGTTCCACCGTAAACCCGCTTATTTTCACATAATCCGTAGTCACCACAAAAACATCGTCATCCAGATCTTCAGCCTGAACAATCGTAGAATCGGGTCCATTCTCAGACCGGATTGTTAAGCTCTTGTCCACTTCTATATTTTCGATATAAGTTCCGTCCCGCACAGTGATCGTGTCTCCAGGAGAGGCGGCTTTCACCGCGGCCAAGATTGTTGAATAATCGTCGGGCACGTAAATAGTGGAAGCGGTGCATGTGGAAGTGAAGAATACCAGTGCCAACGCCAATAGGACTCCACTCACAATGGCTTTTCCACTTTTCATCTTTTTTCCTTCTCGCCTCCGTTTTATTGGGGGTATTTTTTATATAGCATCGCCTCAATATTTTTTTTATTACCCTATATCTATTCTTATTTTTAGTAGGGGACAGTGACCTTCTCACAATTCGATATAAATAAATGCTGCAAATCCGCCAAATCAGATTCCGAGACTTCCGTGAGACCCACACCAGCACTAATTGCTTGAAACCAGTATTCCTTTGGAGATGAACCATCACGCCTGAAATGGATATCTACCTTAGCCGTACCATCTTCCCCAAGTTGGCCCTCGGATAATTGTCTGTTCTGCGGGTCAAGATCGAGCTGCACGCATTTGCTGCCCTTGTAATATGACTTACCCTTGCCGTTAGCCATAAACAACACAAAAAAGTGCTTCTTTGGCCCTTCAAGTTTTATGGTGAGATTAATGAATCCTTTTGTCTGTGTCTTTGAGACCGTCAAAATCAGTGATCCTATCTCACCAACGTATTCCTCCCAAGGCTTCATCAATGGATACTTGTCCCAGTCCCCGTCTATCTGATAATGAGTATCTCCGATTCCATCTCCTCCATCTCCTCCGCCTGCATCTTTTCCGTTGTAATCGCCCACGTAGTTACCAAGGTAGTTTGTATAAGTTTTTCCAGTGTAGTTGTACCTTATTCTTCCCATAGAGTTCCAGGTATTGATTGATCCAGAAGAAGAAACGTTGTAAACATTGTTTATGAAGTTGCTAAGATAGATTTTACTACTGTTTGAATCCCAGAGGCGGATGCCACGCCCGTCGTTGTTTGAGCATGTGTTCATAGATATGCTGTTCTTGTTTGACTGAGAGAGGTAGATGCCACAATCGCCGTTGTATGAACAGGTATTCTTAGATATGCTGTTGTTGTTTGAGTGATAGAGAGAGATGCCATCTATGTTATTGTTTGAGCATGTGTTGTTCGCTATATTGCAGTAATTTGCGGTGTATAGGCATATTCCCTCCCCCTCAAACATACCACTCATCCAACAAGTCATCCAACAAGTCATCCAACAAGTCATCCAACAAGTCATCCAACAAGTCATCATCCAACAAGTCATCATCGGCATGTTTCACCGTGAACCCACATATATTCACGTAATCCGCAGTCACCCTAAAGACATCGTCATCAGGATCTTCAGCTTGAACAATCGTAGAACCAGATCCATTCTCAGACCGAATCGTTAAGTGCTTCATGTTCACTTCTATATTTTCAATGTAAGTTCCATCTCCCACAATGATCGTGTCTCCAGAAGAAGCGGCATTCACCGCTGCTTGTATGGTTGAATAAACACCATTGTCGGACACGTAAATAGTGGAAGCGGTGCATATAGAAGCAAAAAATACAAGTGCCAGCGCCAATATGACCCCAATCGCAATCGCCTTTCCGTTTTTCATCTTTTTTACACCCCTCTTTTATTAGGAGTATTTATATAGCTCCCCGCTTCAGGACTTGCCACCTTCTTCCACATCCCCCTTTATCTTACTCAGCGGGGCATCACAACAAGATACTTTTGTTTTTATCAATAAAAAGATTTTCGGTTTTTTTCGATATACAAATATGACGTAAAATCAAATCCCCCTTTCTTGAGGTCTCAAATAACCGTTCTTTGTAGCCTGCCCGATTTTTCATCACATTTCCCTCAATGCTTTCGCAATCCTCTCTGGTAGTACAACAAATCCCTTTCGCATCACCACCCTCATCCCCTTTATATTTTCATTCCATTCATCTTCACAATCATCATCTAAATAAGAGCGTTCCAACCCACGCTTGGGTCTCTTAATGCCTCTGCGTTCTCTGCACACTATACGGTAAAACTTGGTTGTATACGGATTTCACGGGAAAATTTGACAGTGCAGCTTCCCCACTATAATCTTGGGGCCCATAGCAATTCTTCAGACTCGCATCCCTCAACGCATCCGTGAAAATATCTATATTTTTGACGGTGCAATAGTAAAACCTCTGGCTGCAATAGCCGCAAGCGGTCCTGCACCTATGTCAAGCACGCTCTTATTTTCTACTTTCCTTTGCTTCAATATTTCCGCTTGTTCTATCAAGCGCTCTGCTATTCTTTCGGTTTTGAATTGTTGGACTGCTTTTGTAAACCAAAAAAGGTCATATTTGTTTAGCTCCTCTTTACACACCACCAGATTACACAGATTTTCACGAGAAAAAGAATAATATAGCTATAGTTTTAGTACACCATTAACTACTTTACACCATAAATATTAATCCCAAATTCTTGTGTTAATCTTGTGAAATCTCGTGGTTTTTTTAGTTAGCTATACATCCATGCAATACTACAATGCGCATGTAATAGAGATATATAGCACAGAATATTAATTAAATGATGTGGAAAAATGGGCGAAGTGGCAGTGGAAATAGATGAGAGAATCTGGAAGAGTTTTGAGGGTGAGATACTAAAAAGTATGGTACTACCAAACGGCTGAACGAGGAGATAGAAGAACTCATAGCGTCTTATTTGACCAATGATGCTGTGATAGAGTGTTTAAAATATCTTTCAAGAACTTATGGCTTTATTCCATTAGAAAATGTGAAAAAAGAGAGACCAGAATTAAAAAGTTTGGCTGGCAGGGTTCTTAGAGAAATGAGGGATGAACGTGTTGGTTTATAAAAATAATCCTGGAATCTCACGTGTATGAAGCGGATGCTATTCAAATAATTTCAAGTAAGAGCAGCAATTGTGAGATATTTCTGACTGCTGACTGGAAACTGGTAAAAGTTGCCAGAAGCATGGGAATAAATGCGTTTGACGTGGAGAAAGAGGGAGAAAAAATCAGGGATTTTATCGAATCACACGACTAAATTTTATAATCTCGCTAACAAGTAATTTATATAAAAAGGGTTATATATTACAAAGGGGCCCGTAGCTTAGTACGGTTAGAGCGCCCGGCTCATAACCGGGCGGCCAAGGGTTCAAATCCCTTCGGGCCCACTATAAACCCTTCTCTTAATGGGCGTTTACGATTTAAAATTTAAAGTCAAAAGAGCCCATCTCCATTCCCTTTTTATATTTTGCATTTTGCAATTACAGTTCACCCATCTACGAGTTGATATAACATATTTCGCCCCTCTTCTGACCCGAATAAAGGTGGGTCCCAAAGCGAAACGACTTTGTAACGAGTAGCAGTAACATGCTCAGCCAATTTAGGATCATAACCTCCCTTTTCATAGCTCTGCCTAACAATCAAGATACCCCTTCTTTGCCACTTCGGCGTTTCATTCAGATTAATCCCGAAACGAAAAAGCATTTCATGCACATCCGCCGCCTTCATCCCCTTCAATCGCTCCTCGGCTTCCTTTTCGCTTAGTCCTGTATCTTGCAGCCCATAATAGCCATATGCATTGATGTGATTTCGCCATGCTTCTGCCTGCCGCTGCGTGAGATACTCCAAAACATCCTCCTCTCCGCAAACCGGGATCACCCTCGCGTCAAACGCAATAGCATCTTTAAAATCCAAAATGATGGTTAAAGCACTTGCCAAAAAGCTTGCGAGTACAGAATCCAGCTTCTCTATCCTGCCTTTAAATGGTACATCATCAAAGTAGATGTTTATCTCATCAGAGAAGAGGTACGCAAGTTTCGGATTGAACCCGCTGTTCAAGAATAATAGCTCTACTGCCTTTACTATTCCTTTCGCGAGCCTTGCGTCATATGGTTTTCCAAAATTGCTTAAGACCCGCTTGAAATTCCTTCCATCTGCACGCACGAACAAAGGTGTAATGGCCTTTATATTGGCGTATATCTCTCTATCCCGAGCCTCATATCTATGTTTCGCCTGCTTCTGACCGTTCATCCCCTGTTCGTTTTCTTCACTTCTTTTTTCGCTATTTTTCTCTCTCCTTCTCCTTCTCCTTCCCCTTCCCCTTCTCCTTCTCCTTCTCCTTCTCCTTCTCCTTCTCCTTCGACCTTCACCTCCGCTCTTCTTCTCTTGACATGCTTTATCAGCACGATGTCGCCAATTGCTGTTACCCAGCGGTATGGGATAATTACACCCTTATCCTTGCTCACCTCGAAAGCATTTGGATTTACATTCCTCACTGCCAGTCCCGATATCCTCTTCTCTTTTATATCTACACGTACATCTTCTATCTTACCGACATAAACCCCTCTATCCGTGTACAAATCCTGCCCATATAAGGAAGACAATTCTAGTTCCATAATCAATATTTATGATTAAATAGAATATATACTTAACGGGTTAACTTAACGAAGAAACAATGCGAGCATCCATACAAGTTGGTAAAATCATCGGCATACCGATACGATTGCATTTCACCTTTTTATTTATCTTGTTTGCGATAATCTGGGGATTTGCAAATATTCCGGCCATGGAATATCGTGTCCCTTTAGGCTTAGGTGGGATCGAAATGAATCCGCTCATTCGCTATTTTTTAGCCACGTTTGCGGCTATTCTTTTCTCCTTTACTGTATTACTCCATGAAATGGCTCATTCATACGTTGCAATGAGATACGGGACAAAAATACATAGCATTACGCTCTTCTTCTTCGGTGGCTTAGCCATGATGGATGATATACCAAATACTCCGGAAAAAGAGTGGAGGATTGCAATTGCCGGACCTGTTGTGAGCCTTGTCATCGGGGGTATATTTTTCTTCATTTATTTCGGTATGACAACTTTTAACTTCGCTTACCTCCCAGTTGAGATTTTAGTGTTCATCCTTGGCTATTTTAACGTGTTATTAGCCTGTTTCAACTTATTACCCGCATTTCCCATGGATGGAGGCCGTGTCCTAAGGGCTTTACTTGCTAAAAGAATGTCTTTTCTAAAAGCGACAGAGAGGGCGGTCTTAATGGGGAAAATATTCGCCGTTATGATGGTGATAGTGGGGATTTTTGCAGACCCTTACACGTTTATTTTAACCGGCAAATGGGGCCACAACCTCTGGCTCCCTTTGCTTGCTATTTTCCTGTATATAGCGGCGACAGAAGAAGAAAGAGCTACCACCACTTTTGCCCTGTTAAAGGGGATAAAGGTAAAAAACGTGATGCGGACTGAACACACATGCGTGCTGGACGATATGTCTATCAGTAAGCTCGCGGATAAGATGCTTGCGGAGAAAACAGCCGAATATGCAGTGGTGGGGGCAAGCGGAGAACCAAAAGGATTTGTAACATTTGACACAATAAAGGAGTTGTCTAATGAGCAGCGTTACATTTTCAACGTTTCTGATGTTATAGCCCCATTTGATAGAGTTAGTGATGTCATATCAGAAGAGGAAGAAGTTGTGGAAGCATTAAAGCGAATGCTAAAAGCGAAAAGGAACGTTTTAGCTGTGGTAGAGGCGGCAAGTGGGAATTTCATAGGTGTGATAACGAGAACGGATTTAGCGACTTATATAGAGATGTTGAAGGGACGCATTTGACGTGTAATTGGAGACAAACCACAAGAGTACACAGATTTTCACGAGAGAACAATCCTTGGAATCTGTTTCCAATAGAAATACTGGAATATCTATCGCAGTAGGCGAGTTGCCCCTTTTATCGTGCCCGATATGCCAATTACTCTTATACTTAGCCTTGCTTCATTTGCCGAATGAATACAGGCTAATGCAGCCCTTACTTCCTCAACTTTATCATGAGCACACCTCAGGATGCCCATGCCTCCGTCTGTATCTTCCGCGTTAGCGTATTCTATCAGTCTTATATTACTTTCACTTGCACCTACATCGCCATATAATGAAAAAATAGAGTCCCGTATCTCGCTTAGCAATGTCCATTTATCTATCCCCCATTCACTTATCCACTCAAACACTAGATACCGTCTCCTATCACGAAGAGAAGGAGGAATCAGCAATGCGAAATAGGAAATAGAAAATGCGAATCGATTTTGAATTTTGCACTTTGCTCTTTTCATTTTTTTAGTACCACCACGTCATTCTCCTTTTTCCATCTCTTCTCTAATATGCCCTGTGGGGAATCACTTAATGCACATGTCGCCTCTTCTTGCCCCATCCCAAATAGAGATGCGAGTGCAATCAGCTCTCTCGGTGCCCGTAAATCATAGATTGAGCACGCATTGCTGGTTAATATCATTGGGACCTTATATTTACGTACAAGCTTCAAATTCAATCGCATTTTCGATAGTACTCGTGCTCTCTCACCTCTTCTGCTCTTTATTATTGCATTCATGTTGAACGCTATTGCAACACAGTTCTTAGCAGCGAATTTCGCTAATACGTGGTTCAAAGCCCCCTCTCTTTTCTCCACGCTGGGATGTGCTAAGACATCTACGCGGTGATCCTCTAACGCAGCTCTGTTTATTTTATCATTACCGCCATGAACTGCTAATACGGTTACTTTACCATGATATAACTTTATTTCCCTTTTCAAGTCAGTAACAGAATTTGCTCTTATTTCAATACCACAGAAGACGGAATTTGAGTTTGAGTCATCCTTTACCAAATCATCATGGTTTGTTATTGCAATGCCCGTATAGCCATATCTTTTCGCAACTCGTAGCAACTCCTCTGCGGGCACTTCGGTTTCCGGATATGCATGCACATTGAGGTCAAAGAATTTGGACATTTGATTAGACTAAAGTAAAGAAGGGTTTATAAATAATTTTAAAACTATTTTTTAATGCTATACTATATTACCAAATACGATGAGAATAATAGAAGCAATCCTGTTTGACCTTGATGGAGTACTAATAAACTCATTTGAAAGCTGGTATCACGCGTTTAATGGGATGTTAAAGGCTTATGGCAAGGAAGAAATAGACAGAGCGGAATTTAAGGATAAATGTTGGGGCCCTGACCTGGAGCATAATCTAGCGGATTTGAATCTGGGCGAGGAAGCGGGGAAGTATTGCATCAATGAGCAACTGAAATTAATAAAGCTTATAGAGCTCTTTCCCGGTACAAAAGCGGTTTTGAGCCGTGTAAGAGAAGAATATAAGCTTAAAGTAGGGTTAGTCACGAATACACCAAAAGAGAATGTTCGTGGGATATTCGAGCACTTCCAGCTCTCTAATCTTTTTGACGTGATTGTCACAGGCGATGACGTGAAAAAGGGTAAGCCAGATGCTGAAATGGTGATGGCAGCTTGTGAGAAGCTAACAATAAAGCCGAAGAACGCGATACTCGTAGGGGACACGGAAATAGATTTCCTGGCTGGCAAATCCGCAGGTTGTGCTGTTGTGGGAGTGAGAGCGAAACCGGAAGGTGGCGAGAGAATAGATACTCTTTATGATCTGTTTCCTCTTTTAACGCTTCACTAACCTTTTTAACAAAGAAAGGGATTTTTCTAATATCTTGGAGGTAATTGGCAAATGAGAAAGAAAGTACGAGCATCTGTCCCTGCAAAGGTAATACTATTTGGTGAGCATTTTGTAGTTTATGGTAAGCGAGCTTTAGCTACGGCGATAAACCAACGGCTTGCGGTTGTGGTATCGGACAGAGAAGGAGAGGGGTATCACGTGAAAATCGAGAACATACCTACTTTCGGCTTGGAGCTGGACCTAGGCGCTGGAGCAAGGAAAGCATACCCTTATAAAGATTATGGTAGTGCAACGAAAGCAGTTGCATACGTTAAGGAATCGATCGTGTATCTTGAAAAGAGATATGGACTAAGCGGGGGCGGAGTGGAAATAGAAATCAAGTCGGAAATACCTCTTTCCGCTGGGTTAGGGTCTTCAGCAGCTACTTGTGTTGCTACTATCGCTGCGCTCAAAGGCTATTTCGGGCTAAGCGGCGATTTAGAAGCGATAAGAAATGACGCACATCATGTTGAACTCACGGTCCAGGGCGCAGCCAGTCCTATTGACACTGCAATTTCCACTTATGGCGGGTATGTGCTGGTAGAGCGAAACGAAGTGAAGCGGTTACCGTTAGCTGGATTAGATTTGATTGTGGGGTGTATTGGTAGCATACCTTTGAGTATGGACATCAAAAAAGCTTCTGAGATTGGATTAAAGACAAAAAGGGTTGTGGAAGAGGTTAAGAAGCGAAAGGAGAATTTTAATGCGATTTTTGATTATATCTTCGATGCCGCTGATGAGATAACAGCACAGGCTATCAAAGCGATAGCGGCTAAGGACTTCGTGAATTTGGGTGCGCTGATGTACATAAATCATGGCTTGCTGGATGCAATAGGTGTGGTGCCAGGACGATTAAGCGAACTCGTGAAGGTCTCACAAGCGTTGGGCGCCCTGGGTGCGAAAGTAACAGGAGCAGGAGGGTTGGACGAAATGGGTGGTGTAGGTTCTGTCTTAGTGCTGCCAAACGAGTCAGGGGCCAGGATAAAAACAGCGCTCGATATTGCGGGTGCGCTCATGATGGAAGTGAAGACCGGAGAAGGCGGGTTGAAGATAGAAGCGGGTTTTTGAGCTCATCATACCCTTTGTATTGTGCAAAAAATAACGTTTTGAACATGAGACAATTATCTTGTAACCTGTATAGGAGAAACGAAATCCCGCCCCTTAAAGTTGAGATTGTCCTCGAATATTTTAGGTGTCTGACCGTGAGAGGGACATCAGTAGTAAGACCGAGGAGAACTATGATGAGATATGTTCCGGGTGTGAAGATGTCCGGGTGCATCAGTTAGATATATTGCTAGAGTTTTTATATATAACTCGTTAGTTTAATATAGGAGGGGAAAAAATGAAAACGAAAGAAGAAAAAGAATTAGTAGATAAATACAAAACGAAAGATACTTCAGCGAAGATCGCTTTACTAGGCCTTTTAGCTGCGCTATTGATTTTGCTCTTCGCCGTAGCATCAGTCAGTGCGGCTGAGTATCAGGTCCATGAAGGCGAGTCAATCCAGGCAGTAATAAACATGGCTAATCCCGGTGATACTATCATTGTGCACAATGGCACATACACCGAAAATGTGGTTGTGAACAGATCAAATATAGCATTACGTTCGGCTAACGGCTCCACAGTTACTATCGTACAGTCAAACAGAACAGTCATGCACGTGTTCAACATAACAGACCAGAATAACGTTACGCTAGAGGGATTTACTATAATAGATGTAAGTGCTGCACTAAACACGACAAGGAATGACAAGGGTCATAGTCACGCTATATCCGCCCTAGTACTACCACCGCAATATCAAAAAGGGTCTATCCGTGTCACTTCAGAACCATCCGGAGCAACGATTGGGTTAGAGACCGAGGACGGGCCGTTTGTTGGCCCAATAGTAACAACACCCTATACGTATGAAAAAGTATCTACGGGATACGCAACAATTTCGCTCTCTCTTGTGGGTTATCATGATTGGTCCACAGACGTACAAGTAACCGCAGGTCAAACTTCGCATGCACATGCGAATTTGATTCCCGATCACAAGCCAACACCACCACCACCAGCAACGGGGGCTATATCGGTCGCTTCCATGCCATCTGGTGCTTCGATTTGCTTAGATGGTCAATGCTGGGGTATGCTGTATAAAACACCGGATATGATACCAGAGGTAGAGCCCGGATACCATACAGTTGAGCTCTCTCTTGTGGGATATGAGAAATGGACGAAAGAGGTAAATGTAAAGGCGGGCAAAACTTTTCCTATACATGCAACATTGACTCCAAAACAGCAACCACCAACAACTGGGACTATCCGAATTGAATCGTCACCATCGGGCGCAAAGGTAGAATTAGATGGCCAAACATTTCTCGGACCCATAGCGACAACAACAGCCACGATCCCTAATTTAGATCCCGGCCGCCATACAGTTAAACTCTCTCTTGATGGCTATTATGACTGGGGACCGAAAGAGGTAGATGTAACGGCTGGTGAAACCACACCAGTACATGCAACAATGATCCCGAAACCAACACCACCACCACCACCAACAACAACAGGTGCTATCTCTGTACAGTCATCGCCGTCAGGAGCAACGATTGGATTAGAGTCCGAGGACGGGCCGTTTGTTGGTCTGACTATAACAACACCACACACCTTTACTGATTTAGAGCTAGGCATGTATCAGGCAATTCGAATTTAATTTTTTAGGGGGTAGATAAGGCACAAAATCAAC
>CAZOEM010000053.1:0-11136 GCA_964578735.1 uncultured Halobacteria archaeon
GGGGATGATATATTTTTCCTTAAAATCTAAAAAAATTACTTTATAAATGCCTGTTGTAAAGCATCTGCTATTTTACAGTGGTGGCGTAATAAATGTTGGGATAGAAATCTTACCAATGAAATCAATGCAATCTGAAATGTCGACGGGAATTGCTTATTATGAAGGGGAAGTCTATAATGTATTGAGACACGGTAGGAATAACCCTCCTGTACCTTTGCTCATAGTGGGGATAGCACCTTGAATTAACCGTAATTACAAAATGCAAAGTTGTATTATGGAAAAGGATATGAGGTCGTGAATGTCAAACAAATTTCCAGAACCCAAAGGAAATGACAGCATAGATTGTCATCTACAACAAGTTGGAATGGGTAGCCTTATATGCAGTGCAGCACGACAAACTGGAGATAAAACCACAAATGAGGTCGATTTAACCAATTGTTTCAATTGCCCTGCGGGAAAGATTTTTCGAGAACCAGAGGGCTGTTTGAAGCCCAATGTTTTTAGGGAACTCCCTGTAAATAATTTACCAATTTTGATAATTGTCATACAAAGACACAGATTTCATAGATTTACACAGACGCTACTGTCCTGACTATTAAGTTTTTACGTGTTGAATGAATCAAAATTAAAAAATCAATTTAGTATGCTACTTTAAATCTGTGTTAATCTGCGTTAATCTGTGTCTTAAAAATTCTTGGAATATGTTAGATACCGTTCTGGTAAATTATTATTTGTGAGTTCTCTAACCCCTCCAAAATGCCGGTGTCAGCAGAACTAAAACAGTAAAGAGCTCCAACCGTCCTACCCACATGCATAGGGACAGGATAATTTTTCCTATTAGCGGTACAGAAGCGAAATCCAAAGATACAAGATCAAAACCAGGTCCTACATTACCCAGTGTCGCCGCGACAGAAGAAGCTGCACTGACCATATCCAAACCTATCGCACACATAGCAATCGAGCTAACTGCAAATATCAGGACATAAGAGATAAAAAAGGCACTAATACCTTGTAGTATGTCCTCGGAAATGGGTTTATTTCCCGTCTTCAGCACAAAAATAGCATGCGGATACAGGATTTTGTGAATCCTTTGCTTTATACCTTTTAGCAATACGTATATCCTGATGACTTTTATGCTCCCTCCTGTTGATCCACCGCATCCCCCAATGAACATCAGAACGAACAGAACGATCTTGGATACATCACTCCAGTCATTATAAGCTGCGGTTACGAATCCCGTAGTGGTCATGAAGGAAACCACCTGGAACCCACCGTAACGGAATGCGTCCTGTAATGATGTGAACTCATGCATATATAAGTCAGTGACTACTATAGTGATCGCCATTAAGAGCAGTAGGCAATAGACCTGAAACTCCTTGTTTGACACTATCTTTTTGGGCTTCCGTATTAAAGAATAATGCAAAACGAAGTTCATACCCGCGAGAAACATGAATACCACTATGATTAACTCCGCTATCGGGTTCATGTATCCGCCGATGCTTTCAGGGTCAGGAGAAAAGCCACCGGTAGGCATTGTGCAGAATGCCGTACAGAAAGAGTCGTACAAAGGCATCTTTGCGGCCCCAAAAAGTGCCAGAATTTCCACGGCTGTCAAAACCAGGTACATTGACCACAGCATTCTTGCTGTCACTTGAACTCTCGGTCTAATCCGTTCGGACATAGGACCCGGGAATTCACGGTCAAATAGTTGGCTGCCTGCAACGCCGAACGTTGGCAGTATAGCAATGAAAAGCAAAATAACACCCATTCCGCCAAGCCACTGCGTGAAACTTCGCCACAGAAGAATACTACGATCAACCAGCATTAAATCGGGAATTACCGTGGAGCCCGTGGTGGTGAAGCCGGACATCGACTCGAAAAAGGCATCCTCCGGACCTAACGTAGCTGAGAAGAGGTATGGCAGAGCGCCAAAAGCGGCAACTGCAAGCCATCCAAAAGCAACAATGACAAAACCTTCTCGCCTTTTTATCACCCCTTCTAGCCCCATCACCTTCTCTAAAATCACGCCAATTGTGGTGGTTATCACAAGCGGGATTATCCAGGCCTTTATAATAAAAAGAGATACTCCACCCTCATCATACAGAGCCAGCGCAAGCGGGACAATCATTAAAATACCTAGATACTTCAAGATGCTTCCTATGGCCCCGAGTATAATCTTTCTCTCCATACACTTTTTTATAACTAAAATAAATGAAAATGTTAATTTAAGTTTAACCCTAGCGGGAGCAGATGATAGAATGTTTACGAACCTGAAAACGGTGTTAAAAGCAATCGGAAGTATTTTAGTTATGCTTGGAGCACTCATGTTTTCATTGCTCCTGGTTGCGTGTGTCTTTGGGGAACTTAACGTGATAAAACCGATGATATTTGCCGCTGTTGTTGCTTTATCCCTGGGATTACTGCTTAAATGGCCTTTTAAAGATACAAAAGAGCCGGTATTTAAGCATGCACTAGTCTGTGTAGCGTTAGTCTGGCTGATTGTCCCCGCTCTCAGTGCACTCCCTCTCATTATGATAGAAGGTATGACACCCCTGGACGCGTTTTTTGAAGCGATGTCCGGTTGGACAGGGACAGGATTGACGATGATTGCACATCCCTCTAACTTATCGCATACTATGCAGTTCTGGAGAAGTTTGATGCAGTGGGTGGGTGGCGTAGGTGTAATCGTGTTGATGCTCGCTATACTGGCACGTCCCGGAACGGGTGCATTTGCATTGTATAAAGCGGAAGCGCGGGAGGAGAGAATAAAGCCGAGCATTGTCTCTACTGTACGTATGACATGGTGGATATACCTTGGCTTAACATTTTTTGGTATATTTTTATTATTTCTTGCCGGGATGAAGCCATGGGCAGCGATAAATCACGCAATGACCGCTATAGGTACCGGTGGCTTCTCTATAACTGACAATAGCCTGGCAGGATATAACAACGTTCTTGTTGAGTTTGCAACCATACCAATAATGATCTTAGGAGCGATACCCTTTTTAGTACACTACAAGGTGCTAAAGGGATACGTAAGGGCGTTTTTTAAAGATATGCAATGCAGGGCATTTTTTATCATTCTCTTATTATTGCTCATTCCGCTTTTTGTAGTGAATCATATTACTACTTACGGAAATATCCGGGACTCGCTTCTTTTATCTTCTTTTCAACTCATATCGGGACTCACCTGCACTGGCTTTCAGACGACTGATCTGCATTTATGGTCTGGAACAGCACTTAGTATAGTGTGCGTGGCGATGGTGATAGGTGGTGGGGCAGGCTCAACGGCGGGCGGTATAAAACTGATAAGAGCGGTAATAGTGTGGAAGGGGATAAATTGGTCATTAACAAAATCACTTTTGCCAAAAAGGGCATTTAAAGCCGTTAAATTTGGCGATACGTTATTGAATGAAGAACAAATGAACAGGATATTATCAGAAGCGAATTTGATTATTATCCTCTGGATTGTATTCTTGATTCTGGGTATAGGGGTATTATCATTGGTTGTTGCACCAGGCTCCCGGCTATGTGAGGTCATATTTGAAGTTGCCTCGGCACAAAGTAACGTAGGATTGTCCACGGGTATCACAAACGTAGGGATGCCGGACAGTGGGAAAATAATGTTAATATTAAACATGTGGATAGGACGTCTGGAGATAATGCCGGTTCTGATGCTTTTCCGTAGTTTAATTAAGGGGTTCGATCCTCTTTAATTAATAATCATCCGTTTTCTTTTCAATGAATATTTGTGCGGGCACGCTCTTGGTCGACACGTTCGCTACCAGCCAGACCCTCAATGTCCTCCTCCACATCGCTACCCTGCGAGCGCCAACCGTCCACGGTGAGTCCGCTCCCTTCCGGGCCTAAACCGGTATCCATGATAAAGGCACAATAACAAACCCTCCGATTTGCCATCGTACCACCGTCAACCCCGCAGGACGACACTTCTTCGTTAGACATCGAGCTGAAACTGATGGCTACGGTGCCTCCTTCGAGCTTCGCCTCTCGCATATCGGCGATTTCGAGTTGCAGAGGACGCCTAACCCCCCAGGCTAGCCCGCACATGAATACCTTTATCTTAGATATAAATAAAACTTTATAAAAATCACGCGATATACAGATATTCAGGTGTACTTTTGCAGCACTTGATTAAGTAACTTCTCCTGATCGGATCGTGTCAAGAAATAGGAATCATCAAAATTCCTACGTTCCAATTCTTTTACTATGAGCCGCATCTGGACTTTTGTGATTGACATCCTTGTAAGCCTATTCATGTAGTAGCCCATGGGTTTTGCCCTATCTGTGGATATATTCTTGACTACGCCACAGTGGATGCAGTATGGATGTGACTTCAAACCTCTACTCCGCCCATCATATTTATAAGGTAGCCATATATTTTCCGTTACGCCGCAGCTTTCGTGTTTACAATGAGTGTTCATACTATTAGTTAAATATACGATATTACCATATATAATATATATCATCAAACGTTGCAATTATCCATTCTGTGGACAAAAAAGACTTCCGCTTTTTACCTGAATTTCCAAATCGCCAAATCCAACGCTCAAACAATATCTAATTAATATCAAAATTCCAATTCATCTAACCATCCGGCACTTTTATTTATCTTCTTCTTAAAGAATTTGCCGATATTCTCGGGGGCATGTGCTTGATGGTACTTGAAATAGATAGAATCGTCCATAATACCTACAATCTCGATCTTGCCAGTCTGATGAGACATCATATACTTAAACCTTTTACTGTGCCCGTTAAGCCGCTTTTTTGCTGCTTCTACAATTTCGTAGCCCTTATGCAAAGGCACTTGAAAATTACTCTTTACCCGCTTTACAGGTCGGCATTGGAATAGATAATAAGGGATAACGCCGATACTCACAAGTTCATTTTGTAATTCCGCTAAAGTCTCGGGATCGTCATTCACGCCCTTAAGTAAAACGGTTTGATTGTCTACTATCACGCTCGCGCGAATGAGCCGACTAACAGCGTCCGTAGCTTTTGCGGTTATTTCCCGTGGATGGTTAAACTGTGTTACCACATATATTCGTCTATTTTCACGCGAATTATTTCCCAGTAACGTCAATAACTCGTCATCTTTCAGGATTCTATCAGGGAATGTCACTGGAACTCTGGTCCCGAACCGTATAAAATCTAAATGCGAGATAGTTGAGAGCCGCCCTAAAAAGTCACTGAGCACTTCCGTTGATAAAACAAAAGGATCACCACCGCTTATAAGCACATTATTAATCTCTTCATGTTCTTCAATATATTTTGCCGCACCATTGAATCGCTGCATTATCTCTTCGGTTGGCAGACCAACTAACCTTTTTCTGAAACAATATCTACAATACATAGCGCATCTATTTGTCGCTAGGATCAAGGCAGTTTGCGCATATTTGTGCTGCAGACCGGGCATTCTTGTGTTTTCGCGCTCACCGCTCGTATCATAAGAGCCTACGAGACTTAACTCTTCTTCTGAGGGAACCGCCATCTTTCTTATTGGGTCGTCAGGATCATTTTCATCAATTAGTGACATATAATAAGGGGTAATATGCATCGGATGTAAATCGATAATTTCTTGTAATAGCGCCTCTTTTTTGGGGGTCAATTGCATATATTCACCCAACTGTGCAATAGTGCTAATGCTTTCTTCGAGTTCCTTTTCCCATGCCATATTACAACCTCCTTAATGCTTTAGTCTCTCAACCCTAAAGATGATACAAGAATGAATAAACGAGTCCGACTTCGTTTATCCGTCCAAAAAAAACGATAACAATCCGAACGAAGTAGTTCGTCTATTCCCACTCGCAATGGACTACAAAATGATCACTTTTTTGTACTTTTGCTGTAGTGGTCTCTTTTATCGTTCTTACCTGCGTATTAGATAGATAAGCATAATCATATAAAAGCTTTCCACTTTTTTTGCGGTCGTGCATACCTTTAAATAAGTGCCGTTTCATATCGTGTTTTTGATTAGCTAAACAATTACAGAAGATTAGGAGAACTCCAACTTCTCGAGCTTATCCAACGATTCTCTATTACCAATGACCACAACGGTATCGCCCGCAAGTATTTCATCTTCAGGGCCTATGTGAGATACGACTTTCTTATCTCTTATGATAGCAAGTATAGTCACCCCAAATTTCTCCTTTATCCGCAGGTCTTTTATTTTACTATTTGCTATTTTTGCACCACGCTCGACTTTTATGCTTTCCAAAGATGCTTCCCCAGTCGCCGTAGCGAACTCTAAGAAATCCACGACTGCGGGCTTTATCAAGCTCTTTGCCAGCCTCCGCCCACCTATTTCCTCTACTATAACTACCTTTTTCACGCCTATACTGTATAACCTCTTAGCAGCCTCTTCCGAACTCGCCCTCACTACTAACGCTAAATTCTTGTTTATGTATTTTACAGTGACACCGAGCAATAAATTGCTACAATCTGAAGGTAGAGTAGATACCAACCCGGAAGCACGTTCCACGCCCGCTTCCATCAATATGTCATCTTCCGTGGCATCGCCTTCTACTACGGGTATATCATTCTTCCTCAGTTCTTTTATCACATCCGGATCGTGCTCAATTATTACAAAGTCAAGACCGTCGTTTCTGAATTCCTCTGCTATTACATTGCCCGTACGACCACCGCCGCAGATTATCTTGTGCTTTTGCAATTTCGACACACCCCTTTTTACCCGCGCTATACCAAATGCTAGACTTAACCTTCCTTCTAATATAGATGCTATTATTTCTACTAGCACATATAAGGTTATGGCAACGCCAAATAGGATCAATGCGGCCGTAAATATTTTACCTTTTGGTGTCTCAGGAACTATATCACCGTATCCAACAGTGGTAACAGTTGCGATAGTTAGGTATATGGCATCGAATAGGGTGAGCCCTTCGATATAGATAAAGCCCACTGTCCCTACCACACCTACCAGGAATAATAAACAAAAAGCGATTATTGTGTGTCGTATTGGTTCCATGTTTACAAATTTTTAAAAGTAATTTCATCCTTAAATTTCAAGTCACCGATGAGCTTGAGGCATCAATTTATTAACGACAACCATCATTGCTTTGCCAATTTTATCGCCGTGTTTGGCGAAGAAAGAGCCCGTGATCGAAAGAATAATCACGTAAGCAACGACAAGCGGAAGTAATAGCTCAATCGAAGGTAATAGCTCGAGAATGCCTATTTCCATTACAATCATAATCAGCACGACAGAAAACTCACCCCGTGGTGTCGTGTATGCCCCGACTCGCAACCCCGTTTCAAGCGACCCATGCAGTCTCTTCCCGATGATTGCACCACTTATGAACTTTCCAACGATAGACAGAAATATGAGTGCTAGGAGTGCGAGGACAAAATCGGCTGAGTTCAATGTTGCAAATTGGAATTGGAACATCATACCGAAAGAGAAGAAGAAGATGGTGAGAAATAAGTTCTTAAATGAAACGATGGTTTCGAAGAGCTTCTTGAAGGACTTGACTCCCGCGAGTGCAGAGCCTAAGAAAAATGCAACTATCACTTCCGAGATATGGCAATGCAGCAAAATACCCATGAAGTGTGCGAGTGCGGAAAATCCGAATATGAGTGCGAAAATAAGCAGTATTGGTATTTCATCATCACGCTCGAATAGAGGCGCGATGAAGTTGCTCAGCCTTCTGATAAGCGCTAAGATGAATGCGATGAGTAGCAAAGTCGCAGCTAAAGATATGGGAATCATGGCGAGGCTGTCTGCCAGAACAGAAGTCAGCACAACAAGCAAGATCGCCAGTATTATATCCTCGAAGACCATCAGCCACACGACAGTCTCTGCTTCCGGATAGATCAACCGCTTGTTCTCTATCAGGGAAGAAATGACTATTGCGGAACTGCTGATGTATACGGCCGATGCGAGTATGAAAGCCTCTACCAGGCTCAAGCCAATGACAAGCCCCAGCAAAAATCCAACGCTGAAATTCACTGCGAAGTCAGTGCAACCCGCAAATAACCTCCGAGTCTCTTTTATGCCTTTGTAATTGAATTCCAGTCCTATATAGAACATCAGGAGGATTACACCGATCTTACCCAGCCACGCAATGAAGTCGTATGACGTATCAGAGGAGATCAAGTCTAAACCACTCTTTCCAAGTATTATTCCGGCGATTATGTATGCAGGGATCGAGGCCTGCCTTAGATATTTTGATGTCAGCCCAAGGGCCAGGCACGAGACCATTACAATAGCTAAATCAGACAGAAAGTTCATTTAGCCAGGTCCTAGAATCACTTGTTGACATGCCTTTATTTGCGCTCTCTCGCCTATCGCCACCATCAGGTCTCCCTCTTCAAAGACCATTTCCGGCGGCGGGCTGATGATGCTCTTTCCCTTTCGCGAAATTGCAACTACAGTGACACCCGTTTTTTTCCGGATTTCCAAATCCTTGATGCTCTTTCCTACCACATACTTTGTTATTGGAGATACATGAATGTGTATTCTGAGGTCAGAGATTTCAGAGAACGACACCTCAACGTCTTCGTGCTCTATTGTGAGTAACGCTCCGGTCAAAACGCTTCCGAGACGCCGGGCTTCTTCCGTGGTCAGCCTTGTAACCGAAGGCTTCTCAGCACCGGATTCTAAGACATAGAGTTCTATCTCCCCGGTAGTCAAAAATATAACCGCTACTTTATCTCCTTTTGGGCTTTCTATCTCATACTTCGTGCCTATCTCCGGAAGTTCAGATATTCGCATGTTGTTTCCTCCATCTGTTTCTCTTCGCTGATAAAGTCCTTCGGGAAGATGCCCTTTTTCTTTAGTGCTGTGCGACATTTCACTATATTCTCCGTTTCTATCACAAAGACTTTTTCGGATGGCTTTCTTAATCCATATTTCCTTATCGCCTTTTCGACCTCAGCAGCCGCTATCTCGTCTACCGCTTCAATAAAGACGCCCGCCTCTTCTTTCATTAAACTCGACAGCACACCTTCCCCATCTATTATTACGGAGGAATCAGACTTTGGTATCTCGCGATGTGCGGGTGTTAAAACAATGCCATCTGCAGCATCAACGTATTTTATCCCTTCTATACTGAGTTTTGCCAATCTATTCGCGATTATTGTCTTGAGCGTCATTATTTGTTCCTATTACACATATTTTTATCTTTCCAGCATAAAATATCTTTAGACTATGTCGCCACAAGAAGATAACCCATTGATTGTACAAAGTGACAAGACAATCTTGCTAGAGGTAGATAACTCAAGGTATGATGATGCAAGGGACACAATAAGTGGGTTCGCCGAGCTGATAAAAAGCCCTGAACACGTCCACACGTATAAAATAACGAATCTTTCTCTTTGGAACGCAGCCGCATTGGGTATGGCAGCTTCGCGTATCATCGCGGCTTTGGAAGCTTATAGCAGGTATGCAGTACCGGAGAATGTCATTATAGATATAGAGGATTACGTATCGCGATATGGGCGATTGAAGCTGAAGATGTTGGATGGGTCTGTGGTGCTGCAAAGCGATGACGAGATATTGATGAAAGAAGTAATGGGAAACAAGAAAGTCCAGAACTATCTTACAGAGGAGCAGATAGATGCGCGAACGGTGGTAGTTGCGTTAGGGGCAAGGGGCTATATAAAGAAAGCACTCACAGATATTGGCTTCCCGGCTGAGGACCTAGTAGGATATGTAAAGGGCGAGTTTTTACCCATAACTCTTCTTGCTACTACAAGAAAAGGATTACCGTTCTCTTTGCGGAAGTATCAATTAGAAGCCGTTGATTCGTTCTATGCCGGTGGTAGTGCCGCAGGTGGTAGTGGTGTGGTAGTACTGCCTTGTGGTGCCGGTAAGACAGTAGTGGGAATGGGAGTACTGGAAAAATTGGATACCAATACTCTGGTTATTACTACCAGCACGGTTGCTTCACGGCAGTGGCGAGATGAACTGTTGGATAAAACCGATTTGAATGAAGAAATGGTAGGGGAATACAGTGCGGAAAGGAAAGAGATAAAACCGATAACTATTGCAACATATCAAATTATCACTTATAGGCCGCGGAAATCGGATGGAGATACATTCCCGCATTTCTCGCTCTTTAATGAGCGGAACTGGGGCTTGGTCATATATGACGAGGTGCATATGCTTCCGGCACCCGTTTTCCGTGTGACTGCTGAGTTACAGGCAAGGCGGCGGTTGGGACTTACAGCTACGCTAGTGCGTGAGGATGGTAAGGAGCGCGATGTGTTTTCGCTTATAGGGCCGAAGAAATACGATGCGCCCTGGAAAGAGTTGGAGAAGCAGGGCTGGATAGCGGAAGCGGCTTGTAATGAGATAAGGTTGAAAATGGATGATGATCTCAGGTTGCAATACGCACTCGCAGCCGATAGAAACAAACATCGTATAGCCGCGGAGAACCCGCGTAAATATGACATAACGAGGCGGATAGTGGAATATCATAGAAAGAAGGGCGATAGGATCCTGGTGATAGGTACTTATCTAGGGCAGTTGGAGCGTGTGGCGAAGATGTTGGATGCGAAGCTATTGACGGGCAAGACGCCAAATCGGGAACGAATGAAGTTGTATGATGCATTTAGAAGCGGTGAAATAGACGTTATGGTAGTATCGAAAGTCGCGAATTTTGCCGTTGATCTGCCCGATGCGAATGTAGCAGTACAGATTTCGGGCACTTTCGGGTCGCGTCAGGAGGAGGCGCAGCGGCTTGGGCGGTTACTGCGACCGAAGGCTGACGGTTCACCTGCTTTCTTCTATACGCTCGTTAGTAAGGACACAAAAGACCAGGATTTTGGTGCAAAGCGACAGTTGTTCCTTACTGAGCAGGGCTATAGGTATCACATATCGGACGATTTTTCGGGTATGTGCTGAGGTTGACGGGAGATGAGGATAGGGCGAGTTGGGTGCGGATGGAGGAATAACATCCAATCAGAGAATTTTTACCTCTTTTCCTTCTCGTAAGATATTCTCTATAAACGTGTTACCCTCGCTTAGCATTCTGTTTATCTCATCTGTAGTATAACCGATTACCTTTATAGTGGGCATTTTCTCGGAATCGGACAGTTTGAATTAAAACGTATTTAATTCCTTCGAATTTATACCTTGTTTAATGAGACCAAATAAGA
>CAZOEM010000054.1:0-9582 GCA_964578735.1 uncultured Halobacteria archaeon
AATAGCGACCCAGGTAAAACCGTCATTCTCTTCGTAGATAACAAATTGAACCACCCCTACACGAACAAAAAGAAAAGATAGACGCGGATATTGCAAAAATAAAACCAGATGAAGATACCCAACTGAGGGTAGAGCGAGAAAAAGAGAAGACTAAATTAAGTACTTACTTCAAAGGGGATAAGATCGGGCTGGAAACGTTAATTGAAAAGATATTTAGGCTGCCTGGTAGGTATGTTGACTCTGATACCGAGAGAAGTATTTATCTTGATTGTCAGAATAAGAACAGAAATACGCATGAACAAGAGTTCAATCGCATGATGGAAAGAGCTTGCATAGAGTTATCACGAAGTAATATAAAATTGAAAGATGGACGATTGTTGAGGATGAAGTATGTTACATCATCGTGACGTTATTTTGGCCTCATTTCCCATTTCACCGAAAGGCGGGATCTCAAATTCTCGTGTGTCATCACCGCACCTGGCACCGCATATCTTTATTCCATTAATATTCAGTTTCACGTCATTTGAAAAGAACACCGCATGACCCCTAGGCCCGTAACTGCACTGCATATCTACTTCACCATCATCGTATCCAAGCTCAGTGCCTTCTTGATTTTGTAGTGATCTAAGCTGCGTAGTCGCAGTTACTGCATCACCCAGTGCAAAAACCGAAGCTGGCATCGTATTCATCAAAATCGCAATCAGAACCAAAAAGCACAATACCTTTGTCGAGATATTCTTCGCCATCTCATGTTTGACTCTTCTCGAAGCGACCGTCACAAGTATTTTTCCCAAAAGTGTCCATTTTGGATTTTTTTTCATCTATTATAAGCGGTGTATCCATTTATATCACCATAAAACAATTGTTCAGACCACTATATAATTTTTTCGGTTTTATTTCAGGTGAAATTGAATTTAATGGATTCTTTTGATGTATTTTTACAATTCAATGAGAGAGTAGCTGGGAGTACGCAAAAGACAGATTTTAAATTTAAAATTATGCGGTAAGTTAGGGAGGGGGCTAAAGACTCTAATAATCTCCTCCGTCTATTAAACCATCAAAATATTTAAAATCCGGATTATCTGCGTTCATCTGCGTCCAATTATCAAAATTTATGCTTTCTTGGCGACTGACTGCAGCTTCTGTTTTATTGACCCCTCCTTATCTCGTCTTTCATCTATCCTCAATGTTGTAACGACCCTTACTGCACCTTGTTCGAAGACTGACTCATGCACTACTTTAACCGCATTTAAAACTAACGTGAGAGTCTCTACTTCAAATATAGTGCCCATAGCAGTAAGTTCCGGATTTAATCCCAGCTTTTCCAGCTCTGCTACTACTTTCGCTATGTATTTACTCACGCTTGCTGTTTTTGTTCCTATTGGAATAACAGTAATCTCCGCAATTATCATCGCAATCCACAAAATAATTTTGTATTATAATCATATATACTTTCGCGGGATATATTAATTAATATCAAATCAGTATAACCTGAACGAAGGTTTAGCATATTGCCCGCGCTTGTAGAAGTTCCGTTTATCATGCCTCTTAACTTCTGTCCTTTCAAAGTACTGTATTAGGAGAAGAACTACTCTTCAAGCACGAACTTAAAAGTAAGAATCATTATCGCTGCTATCAGAAATAGGAATGCGATTAGCAGTTTCAATTCGGGAATCAGACCGGCTATGCCCGACCCGCGGAGGATTTTCTCTGTTGCCAGAACAGAAGGTATAAGCACCGGCATACAAATAGGGATAAGGAGAAAAGAGAGGAGTAATGTTTTGCCTTCCGAGAACATCAAGAGCCCGGAAACAAAAGAGCCCGCAAATGATAGTCCGGTTGCACCCAGGAAGCAAACAAGCAATAGCAAAGGCAACCCTCCACCTAAATCGAGGTTTAAAAAGATAATGGAAAATGGGATCAAGACGCATTCCACGAGAAAAAGCAATACGATGCCATAGAATATCTTCCCTATAAGGATCGCCACAGGTGAGCAGGGCAGTGTTTTCAAACCACCAAGCGTGCCTCGGTCTGCTTCTCGGGTAAACGAAGTGGTAAAGGTGAGGATACTTGCAAAGAAGAGTATTATCCAGAGCGTTGCTGCTGTCACTTCCGGTTCTGCCGTTCCACCGCCACTACTCCATGCGAAACTGCAGATTAGGATGGAACCAACCGCGAAAGTAAGTATTGAGAGCACTTCATAAGACCGTCTGAACTCAGACCGCAGGTCCTTCTCCGCTATCCTCAATGTCGCTTGCCAAAATTGTGGCATTGTGGACGGCCCTATGTCCTTTTGCCTCTTATCCTCTTTCATCGTCCTGACCTAAAAAGGTCTCCCATTGACTATTTCTCCTCTCTCGAGCAAAATGCTTTTATCGCAAATCCTCTTCGACCACTCTATAGAATGCGAGGATATTAATATTACCTTCCCGTTCTGTGTTTTTAAGTACTCTACAAGCACATCGCAGGTATTCGTGTCCAGACCCGTGAAGGGTTCATCGAGTAATATCAAATCTGGGTCATGAATTAACGCCCGGGCGATGTCTGCCCTTTTCCGTAAGCCGTGCGACAATTGCTTCACCGGAACATTATACCAGCGTTTCATACCCAGGGCTTCTATTATCTCTAAGAAGGCTTCGCCTTCTACGGAGAATAACCTAGCATAAAAGAGTAGGTTCTCCCTGACTGTTAGCTCGTCATAAAGGAAGCTCACATGCGTTACTAACCCAATCCTTCTTCTTATCTCGCTACTGCTTTTGAATGCATCATCGCCAAATATCTTCACCGTACCCGAAGAAGGCGAGATATGCGTGGCGATTATTTTCAGTAACGTTGTCTTTCCCGCACCGTTATGCCCGGAAAAAGCCACAAATTCGCCTTTCGCTATACTCAGGGACACTGATTTCAAAGCTTGTAAGTAGCCATATCGCTTTGATACTTTGATTATTTCCACAGCTACGGTGTTGTTAGACATTTGTCGCGCTCCATTAACATTCTCCGAGTCTTTCTTGATACTGTTATTATACAGTAAAGCATAAAAATCACAGGTAACTCTATGCGGGGGGCGTGATTTGAACACGCGGACTCCTACGAGACAGGGTCCTAAGCCCTGTGCCTTTTCCTAGCTCAGCAACCCCCGCATCTATTTCTTCTTTTATCTTATATATGTGCTCTATTTCCTTTCCATTCATGGTTGAAAATTTATCTATGCCTGATTTACTGAAAGGCGTTATTTTGATATATTACTTTTGCCGGGCACTGCCGAATTATATTTTTCAGTTAAATTGATATAACCTTGAATTTCACCGCAGAGCATACAGAGAACGCAGGGGCACCATAAAACCCGAGCAAAAATTGGAACAGTCTTAAAACTCTGTGGGCTATGCGCTCTCCGCGCTGGTAAATCGCTATATCTTTAGACTGTCTCGAGTCGAGAGCCATATAGACCTTTAGCGCTTAACAAACAGCTCAAAAATCTTTCCCGCAGCAGCTAAAGGCACCTTTTTATCGTATCAGACGTATAACATCTACATATTTAAGACACCGATTTACGCAGACGCTACTGTCCTGATTATTAAGTTTTTACTGGTTCCTAGAATCGAAATTAAATTTATAAAGCAATACACTACTTTAAATCTGTGGTTCCCTAGCTTGGTTGGGGCTCTTTTTGGCGATGTAAAAACACAAAGATATATATACATAGTTAATTATTCTATCTATGAAAAGCATATTGAACTGTCCAGAATGTAACTAAGAGTTTGAGTATAGCTGAATACAGGGGGGTTCTCTTTCAAGTATTAGATTGGGAAAGAAAAGATATATGCAATGCCCAAAATGCCATAAATTATCTTTGTTTACTGTATGGGATACAAGAATCAGGGAAAATAAATGAGCTGCGGAACTCTGCGTTCGTAATGAATGATTTTGTTGCGTATGCAAACGGTATGGGATACCCCTCGCAGCAATTGGTAGTCTAATCCATGTCATATCAACATGTTTCTAATTTGTGTTAACATTACTTATGGTTATTTAAGCTGTGGATCAATAATAAAACTAACACCTAATATAAGCAGAAGGGCGATTACAAGAGGGGAAGCGGTATGAACAGAAGGCTGTAGATGGCCCATTTTTCAAAGTGAGGTGGTAGGGTTATCGCTTTTTGCTAATAATGGAGAAAAGCTAAGAAGTAACAGATAAAAGTAAAAGGAGGTAATTGAAAATGGTAGAAGAAAAAACGGATGATTTGAATCAGTTGTTTGTCTACGAACATGATGCAAAACGGCTGGAGCTTTTTATCAGAATCGTGTATTCGTTCGTTATAGGGCTGGTATTGATAGTGTACGGATTTATCGCAGAAATATGCATGTTAATCCAGTGGTTTGTGATATTGATACTTGGACGCAGGAACGAGGGGTTAAGCAACTTTATTAAGGGGTATCTCGAATATTATGTGCACGTGATGAGCTATGTTAACTGGATGACCGATGATAGACCTGGAATATTGCCAACGCCTGTTAAGATATACGAGAAAAAGTAAAAGCGGTATTCATCATAGTAGAAGATATATCAGGGAACGAAAATCATAATGACACAGTAACATTTCGGGTAGAATAGAAAAAAATATATGAGAGGAACTTATTACTATATGGCAGGGCCCGATGATGAAAATACCACATGTATGACTTGCAGAGAAGAACAACGTTAACAGAACAACGAAAATAAGGTTGATGTGTGGCTTAACTTCAACAATAGTGCGAAAAACCATCTGGACATCCCCCTTCCGAAGGGGACAGTTCGCGTGTTCACGAACGACAAAGAGGGCAAGCTGCAGTTTATATGTGAGGACTCGATAGACCATACGCCAAAGGATGAGACAATAAGCCTATTCATCATAAGATACAAGAGATAGTAAATACTATTACCAACAACAAGTTTCATTTGTGAAATAAGTAGCTTGCTGTAGTAATAGGTTGCCATCGAAGAAACTCTTTAACATAATATAATACGAATATATATTCATATTAAAAAAATGCCAGGACAAAGACAGTGCCGGTGCGTAGGCTTTCTGCCACATTTCCGCATCTTCGAGCCAAGACGAGGTTGGAATGTGTCTAATTATGAGGTGCGAGAAAGAATAGTGAAAGTGGAAGGGCTGGAAGCATAAGACGGAAAGACAATCTATCTGCAACTGAGTCCGTTTTGTTCGTTAGGAGTGATAAATAAGATATGGCAACAGAGGAAGAGAAAGAAAAGAAAAGAAGGATGAAAGAAGAAGACGCGGCTGTAGCAGCAAACGTGTCAAAGATAAAGCATAAGATAATGGTGATGAGTGGAAAAGGCGGAGTGGGGAAGACAACGGTATCTGCGAATCTTGCTTTTGCTCTCGCTATGAGCGGTTTAGACGTGGGGTTGATGGATGCTGATATACACGGCCCTGACATCCCGAAGATATTGGGGATCGAGGATAAACGACCGGAGGTAACAGAAGAGAAAATGTCGCCCATTTTAGTCACGCCGAGACTGAAAGCGATTTCTATTGGTTTCCTACTCCCGAACAGGGACTCTTCGATTATCTGGCGCGGACCGATGAAGATGAATGCAATAAGACAATTCATTTCCGATGTGGACTGGGGCGAACTGGACTACATGATTGTTGACCTTCCACCGGGCACGGGAGACGAGCCGTTAAGTGTTGTGCAGTTGATGAAGGATGTAGACGGCGCGATAATCGTTACAACACCGCAGGATTTAGCATTGTTGGATTCAAGAAAGGCGGTAGACTTCTCAAATGTGATGCATGTGCCAGTTATTGGGATAGTAGAGAACATGAGCGGGTTTGTGTGCCCACATTGTGGCAAAGAGACAAACATATTCAAGTACGGCGGTGGCGAGAGATCGGCGAGCGAATTAGGCGTGCCTTTCCTCGGTAGAGTGCCGTTAGACCCGAAGATGGTGGAAGCTGCGGATAGCGGAACGCCATTTGTCCTGCAGAAGGAATCAAGAGTGAAAGATGCATTTGATCAGATAGTGGAAAATGTGCGTACATTTGTGGAAGGTAAGAACGAGTAAGCTATTTTATTTATATGCTCGTGAAAATGATAAGGATATAACGTAGGAGGTGAATAAGATGGGTAAATGCGAACTATGCAATAAAGAGGGAAGTAGAATGGAAGCAAATCACAAGGAACTCGGACGTATTATGGTTTGTCAGGACTGCTGGGCAAATTTATACGACAAGAACCGCATGACATGCAGTGTCGACGCTTCTGGCGGCAGTTGTTCCTGTTGCTCTTGCCGGTAGGTAGGTAAGTAGGCAGAGTTGGAAGAACATATTCGCACAATATTTTGCAGGTAGAAATCCCATATCGGGATTTCGTATCTGCTCAAGAACCTATGGATTTTTGAGCAGATAATGCAAAATTTAAACTTGACTTGTCGGATTAACCGCAGAGTTCACAGAGAGCGCAGAGGATATAGGGTAGCTATGTCCTTTCATCTCGCTCACAACATAAACCTATTTTGTTTACAGTGCTGCTTCGTCTTCTATTCGCCACATCGGATAGACAATAATAATCAAAGTTGAAATCATGCATGCACCGATACAGACCTTCCATTCCATGCCGAAATAAAGGACACCCCGTTATAGGGGTACCAAAAATGACTGGTTCGTCTGCGAAAGCCGAATTCCGCTGCGATTTACGTTATCTCTTCTTAGTCTAAATCCCTTATGGCCAGTCGAAACCCCAATCGACATCCCAATAACCGGGTATATCGTACCACGGGAAAGTTCTTTTCCACGCTTCGGATGTAGTATTCCAGTATCCAGGTGGCCAGTCCGTTCCATTGCCTCCTAACCAATCGAGAGAAGCGTTTTCCACATCCTCCCCTTTTGCCGTTCCTTCTTCTTTTTCTTCTTCTACGGTATCATTCCAAAGATCATTTGAGAAGAAATCATCAAAGGTGGAATTGCCTATGACCACTATTGAGTCGTTATGTCCTCCGCCGAGTACGATAGCATTCGCTACACCCGCACCCAGAGTAGGAACAAATAAAAGTGCTACAATTATTGCGCACGCTTCTTTTTTTTCCATTTTTTATCCCTCCTTTATATCCATACATAGTACAATAGGCTATATAAAACTTTCGGGATAAAATACGTGTATTTGTTTAGCTAAAAAAAACCCGCGCCCCCCAGAAGATTACACCGATTTGCGCAGGTTTACGCAGAAAACTATTCCCTCAAAGTATCAAATTTATAAACTCGATAGAAAATTCTAATAGCCCCCTCCGCCAATTAATTATATTTAAAATCCTGATTATCTGCGTTCATCTGCGTCCGATTATCAAAAATTATTCTTTCTTGCATTCGCTATACAAATACAATTTTTTTTTACTTCTTCGATTCTTCAAAGAAGAACTCAGTACATAAAGGGTCTTCTGCGAGATAATCGCCATAACGGATATATGCCCTCACACGGCATCCGCCACAGAAGTCCTTATATTTGCACGCTGCGCATTTGCCCTTCACCGCGCGATTTTTCAGCTCAACGAAGATTTTCGAGTTCTGTATCTCGCGAAGACTCATCGCTCTGACGTTCCCGGCTTTCACATCTAACAGTGGACAAGGCACGACATCGCCGTTCGGCTTGATAGAAAGCATACCAATGGCCGCTCGGCAGCCGGGAACCTCATGATAAAAGAAGTCGGGGACGAACTGGCCTTCCGCTTCCTTCCGCTTCAATATCACCCAGTACTGCGATGCCTGCGTTGTGCATATTTCAAGCCCCCTTCGCTTGTTCTGCTCTTCATAAAGCTGCATCAGGTTTTCTGTATATTGATCGCTCTCAAGCTCACTATCCGGCAGCATGCCCTTACCCCTGCCCAGAGCGATATAATGGAAAAACCTGCACTGTCTTGCATCCAAATCCGCAGCAATCTCAATAATCTTTGCGGTCTCGCCTTCGTTTTGCGTCATGATACAGGGATCAATAACTAACCCTAATCCGGCATCTTTACATGCCCTCGCACCATTTACCGCCTTTTCAAATACACCTTCTCCCCGTATGTAGTCATGTGTCTTTCGCGTGCCATCAATAGGGATTATGACTTCTTCTATACCTGAGTTCTTCAACCTGGCGACGACTGCTTCAGTGAGTAAAACGCCATTTGATGCAAGAACGAGGTGCAAACCGCGCTCTTTACCATATGTAATAATATCAAATAGGTCATTTCTCATCAGCGGTTCGCCACCACCAAAGGTCACGCGCACGTTATCACCAAATGTGTTAACTATGTCGTCAATGAGCGCAAAGGATTCCGTTGTGCTGAGTTCATCTTCTAACTTCGTACCTGCGTCATAGTAGCAGTGTTTGCATCTCAGATTACATTCCCGTGTGATGTTCCAGTTGATGTTGTATTTGGACATTTTACACTTTCTTTCTGAAATTAAGCACTTCTCCCTTTTCAATGTCCTTGTCATCATGAATAAGCATCCCGGAATATTCGCGTTCAAGATAAAAATTCGCGCTCTCTATCTCCTCTTTTGCCTCTGATTCCATGTGTTTTGGCCAAACGGAAATAAAAGCATCGGGTTTTGAAACCCGGTATACTTCTTCCAATAATTTCTTTCTATCCGCCACCTGTGAGAAATAATAAGAATGAAAAACATCGTACAGCAGGACTATATCAACAGACTCGTCTTGCAAAGGGATTTTCAACTCGCCTGATGCATCTATTCTTTTTATACTTCTCAATCCCGCTGATTCGGCTTTTTGCATCAATGAATCTAAAGTTTTCTTGTCTTTGTCTAAAGCATATACTTTTCCTTCCTCACCAGCTATTTTCGCTGCTGGAATCGTGTACGTGCCCGAACCACAGCCAAAATCCAATATGGTCCTGCCCTTTTTAATGCCTGCTTTTTCTAATATTTCAAATGCATGTGCTTCTAAGGTCATTTTTATCTTATAATAGATATAGATATAAATATCTCTATTGCCTCTCTCCTTCTCCCGTCCCCTTCTCATCTCCCAACCAGCACACCGGGTCTTCAGCAAGATAATCACCAGAAGTAGCATACGCTCTTGACCTGCACCCGCCACATATTTGCTTGTATTTGCAAGTAGCACAGTGTCCTGTCACTGCTCTTGCCCTCAAAGCCTTAAACATCTCAGAATCCCGCAGAATATCCAAAAACCGCTGTTCTCTTATATTCCCTGCCTTTACGGGTAAATATGCACAGGGTGTTACATCGCCATTAGGGAATATGTGGAAGCGCGTGATGCCTGCTGTGCATCCTGTAAAACCATTTCCACCTCCCACAAGGCCTTTATCAGTTAGATAAGCCCAGTACTGTGGATTGCATATCGGTTTGAGCCAAACCTTCGTGCTCCTCTGTTTTTTCGCCACAAAGTCAAAGAACCTCATGTTCTCATCCGTGGATAAACAGGCCTCCGAAATGTTCTTACCGCGTCCCACGGCGATCAAATAAATAAGATATATCCGCCACAGGTTTAGATTCTCGGCAAGCTCGATTATATTTATATCGATACCGGCGCAATGTACCGGGCTGTTACTTTTAAAGCA
>CAZOEM010000054.1:9592-11115 GCA_964578735.1 uncultured Halobacteria archaeon
GTTCATGGTAATTATCCCTCGTGACCATTGCGAAGAGTTGTACTGCAAGCCCTGCGTTTTTACATGCTTTTACACCACGTATAACACCCTCAAAAGCGCCATCAACGCCTCTAAAATCGTCATGCGCGTTACCAACAGCATCAATGCTCATCGCAGCACGCTCCAAACCCGCCTTCTTTAGTCTTTTTGCAACTGCATCTGATATTAACGTCCCATTTGTTGCCATCACCACCTGCATGTCAAAGGACGATGCGTATTCAATGAGGTCATAGATGTCATCACGCAGCATAGGCTCGCCACCGGTGAATGCGAACTTGACATGGCCTAATTTGGCGGCATCTTCTATGAGGGTAAATCCCTCTTCGGTTGTTAGCTCCCCAGGAGCTTCTTCGCTAATCGAGCAGTGTTTGCAGTGCAGGTTACACCGCTTTGTAACTGCCCAGACGACCTCACCGGGCAGAAAGCTAAAACAGCCCGTTCCTACTGCATCGTTCGCAAATAACTCGTCTTTGTGCTCATCTATCCAGGACTTCAATTCTTCTACTGCCATGTTTCTCATTTCAATTAGATATGTACAAATATAAATATGTTCTTTTGTGTTCATATCATATCATATCAAACATATAATATGTCCCGTGGTGACCCAAATACGAACATATTGTTTGGATATTGAATATTAAAGTTATATAAAATTGCTCACAATAATAGTATAGCAAGTAGGATAACAGCTAACAGGAGGTAAGAACCATGAGTGATAAAGACCTCATCGAGCAAAGGATGCAAAAGCTTATTGCAATGACAGCGGGATTTTGAGATACGTATTTGGATGAAGATTACAAGCAGTTATGCGAGAAACTAATACGAAAAATGTCACGCAAGCGGAATGTGCCTTTCCTTTCCGGTCGGATGGGGATCTGGGCTGCGGCAATAATCCATGCCCTGGGCAGCATCAACTTCCTCTTCGATCCGAATTTCGAGCCTTATGTAGGCGCTGCCGACATCTCCAATTACTTCGGTACATCCAAAAGTACTGTCTCACAGAAAGCAAAGATTATCCGTGATATGTTCAAAATGGGATACTGTGATAAGGAGTTTTCCACAACACACATGCAAAAAAAACAATCCCGTTTCCAATCTAGTGATGGTGGATGATATGATCGTTGACATGCGGTCGCTGCCGCCGGATATTCAGGAGTCCATACGTCGAAAAAAAGGTCACAAAAAGTGAAAAGGTATTGGGGCAGGTGTCATGTTTTAGATTTCATGAGCTTGACAACTCACAACTCACAAAACCCAAACATTTATCATGATTAAGCAAATACTAAATATCTATAGGCTGTGGTCTGTATGTCAGAAGAAACAGAACAGGAAACACGAAAGCGGCGCATTGACCCTAAACTTGAAGCCATCGGCTGGAAACTTATAAAATACCATGAATCAAAACCTTTGAGCTCCTATCTATCTCACGCTATACAAGTTGTGATGATATAATTCCAACAGTCGGAACTTCTTTCGGATATTCA
>CAZOEM010000055.1:0-11079 GCA_964578735.1 uncultured Halobacteria archaeon
TATTTGATAACAAGTGATGTGTCCCAGTGTCCCACCTTTATTTGAAAGTCAACCACTATTAGCCATATCTAAGTGGTACAAAATCCCGTATAGGGAAGAAGGGGATTAAGCATTTTTTATGAAGAAATAGCAAAAAAAGCAGGGCATTAAAGTTGGGACGAGAGAGAAAGATCGAAAAGGCTTTTGGCTGTTGAAAGTGATTGTACTTACGTTGGAACATTACATATCTTTTCGATTCTTTTTAGCGCATTTAAAGCCTTATTTTTATTCAAGCTATCTTTTATCTCGCTAAATAGCTCTAACGCATCACTCAGGTTTTGTTTTGCATTTAGACACCCATATACACGATTTCTAATTTCATCATCGCTTCTCTTTTTATAAATTTCTAAAATCTCTTTATAACCTACAACAGACTCATTCAGATTGTTTTTCTTAAAATGGGCTTTACTCAAGTTGTTAAGTGTATTTGCGAGCCTATGCCAATCCCCCAATCCTTCCATCACCTCTTTAACCCTTTCAAATTGTTTTATTGCCTCTTCAAAGTTGCCTTCTTTTAGATTCAACTCCCCAATCCTATAATCAACCGCAGAAATCTCCTGTATTGGTGATTGAATTTGTGCATAATATTCTCTACACCGTTTATACCACTTTATCGCTCTTGGTAGATCGCCTATTGCAGCGCATGCCAATCCTAAATTATAACAAGTTTGACCTCTACCCCGAAGGTCGCCAATATCTTCTCTCATCTGAAAGTTCTTCTCATGCAACGAGATAGCATTGTCTAATTTTCCTTGTTTATAAAGCGTTAATGCCTTACCATTATTCGATTCGATTATTCCACGTACATCTTTGAGCTTCTCTTTCACACGAATACTTTCGTCAAAATTTTTTAGTGCCTCTTCTAAATCATTAGCAGTTCCTCGCTGGTAATATATCAAGGCAAGCCTGTTAAGGGCATCTGCATATTCTTTCGTTTCTCTATTTGTTAAGCCCATAACCCGTTTGTAACATTTCTCGGCGTCATTCAAATTACCTTTTTTGTAGTACGCCAGGCCAATGTCCGCATTTAGACGGGCAATTGTTTTCTCATCTCCTAGTCGGTCAAAAATATTCAAACTTTCTTTATATTCATCAATCGCAGTGTCCCACTCCGATTTTTTATAATGGGTCTCACCAAGATGCCATTTGATTTCTGCGATATCCGCATCTTCCTCAGTTTCCTTCAAACATTTATTACAATATTCCTCTGCCCTGTTCCATTCACCAAGAAACTCAAATATGTGTGCAATAATCAGGTTTTTATTGTATGGACTTATATCAGTTGCCCATTCTTTGAAAAATCCATTTCCACTCCATTCATATTCTAAATCCCAATTAATTTGATCTTTAAGATTCAAAGAATCACTTAAATCCATCATAAACTTTTTCGTATCACCGAATATTTTTACTGAATTCTCTTTTCTATCTACTTTAAAATCGTCTTTGTTCTCAGTATGACATATCCAAAATTTTTTCTTCTCAGTTTTCGTAGATGAAAGCACTGATTTAATATCAAAGTCATCCTGATTGCTATATCCACAAAAGATCATGTCATAATTTGTAATAAAGTATTTGAGAACCTCTCTTTTAGTCCGTGGTAATTCTCCTCTGGTTTGATCTAATGTGGCTATAATAGTATCCCTCTTATCAAGCGTTCCATGAATCTTAAAAAGGTATCCTTCTTTTCCATCCTCTTTAAACCATTGTTCAAACACCCCATCGTCAGCACAAACTTCTATCTCTTTATACGTTTGTTCTATTAAGGTATCTAAATTCGTTGTAATAATGAATTTTCCATGACCGATAGCAGCAGCTTTTGTAAGGAAAAAATGCTCATAAGTTGGTATATTCGATTTTAATATATCTAAAACATCTATCGCTTTATCGCCTATTATATCATGCATAATCTGGAGTAAAACCTCTGGTCTTATCCTTATCCCTATCTCGTTCTCAATGTTTTTGCCTGTGGATATAGCAGCTATTATCCCCTTTGTTAAGCCTTCGAAGTCAGGGAGACCCGAAGGTTTTGATATGCCTGCACCAACAAAAAATACCAATTTCTCATCTTCATCTTTTAGCAAGCCCTTTAGTTCTCTAAGTTCATTCATATATTCTTCATTCATTTTTGTATTGTCTCCTCTTCTTCTACTATTGGATAATTGCCCCCGCCATCTAATATTGTAGCCAGCACTCTTTTTCGTGTGGTTGGTATTTTTCCATCTTTTATATTATTATATCCAAATAAATTTTCAGCCAGTGCGTATCCCTGTCCGAAGTCATTGAGATCAGGAATCCTATTTTCTTTATTGGCTCTTCCAAAAGCATGAATGGCTGCTATCAGATCGATTTTTGTAACCTGGTTTTCCAATTTTTTTAAAGGTTTAAGTCCAAAATATACGGTTATTATAAGACCTACTACCGTTATTATAAGACCTACTACCCCTATTATTATAGTAACCACTATCCCAATTACATTCCAATTCATCATTAAACCGCCTTCCGCTGGCATGGCTATATTGTCACTTCTTTTTTATTATTATGTTGGTGCTGGTTATAAAAAACTATCTTTATTAGTCGCTATCCAAAGTTAGGTATAGGTAAGTTTTGCCCTAAAACAAAATGCATGTAATAAAACAAACCAGTTGGTAAAAAATGAAAAAAGAGGGCTTGGAGTCCCTCACAAAGCTGCTTCGCCCGTCTCCCCTGTTCTAACTCGTATCACCTCCTCGACCGAGAGCACGAATATCTTACCATCACCGACGTTGCCGGTATAAGCGGTTTCACGTATGATTTTCACTACCTTCGCCACATCTTCGTCTCGCACGACCAGCTCTATCTTTGTCTTTGGAACAAATTCCCTCACGTATTCGTCACCTCGCCACATGAGCTTTGCACCCTTTTGTCTGCCTCTTCCTCGTATCTCGGAAACACTCATGCTCACTATATTCTCGGCCTCTAACGCATTCTTCACATCGTCCAGCATCTCGAGTCTTATGATCGCCTCTACCTTCTTCATCCACCTTTACCTCCTTTCTTCGGCTCGTTTTCTCCTATCGTATTATTCACACGTATTACTTTCGTTGGTCTAGCGGGTTCCGTGTAAACGAAGTCTGGATACGTGACTATGCCGTGCTCGCTGATGTCCAGACCTGCAAGTTCCTCTTCCGGCGATACTCTTATGCCTATTGTCTGCTTGAGTACGTAGAATAGCAGGAAGCCCATGCCAAAAGCCCATGCGAAGTTCACGATTACACTTATGAGCTGACATCCGAAGAACCCCGCGTTTCCGTAGAACAGTCCGGTAACAAATGGCTCAGCAGTGGCGTAATTACCGTAAGTCCCGTCAGCGAACAGGCCAAGTGCGATCAGCCCCCAGGTTCCGTTAAAGCCGTGCACTGGTATAGCACCAACGACATCATCCACACCTCTTCGCTCAATGAACCAGAAGCCGTAACAGACGATAAAGCCTGCCACTATTCCTATCACCACAGAAGCCCACGGAGCCACCCAAGCACAAGGAGCTGTTATCGCAACCAGACCGGCAACTGCGCCGTTAACCGTCATCACCACATCTGCTTTGCCGAACTTCTTCCAGGTGATGAACATCGCGGTCATGGCCGCCGCAGCAGCCGCTAAGTTCGTATTCACCGCTATTACAGCTATTCGCAGTTCGTGCGCGGAAAGCGTGCTGCCTGGATTGAAACCGAACCAGCCGAACCAGAGGATGAAAGCACCAAGCACTGCAAACGTGATACTGTGTCCCGGTATTGGTATTGGCTTTCCTTCTTTGGTGTACCTGCCTATTCGCGGTCCCAATAGTAGACATGCGGCGAGTGCGACATAGCCGCCGACTGCGTGAACAACACCCGAACCCGCGAAGTCGAGTGCACCATAGCCGCCACCGAGTTTAGTCATGAAGTCCGCCGAGCTCAACCAGCCTCCACCCCAGATCCAATGCCCATATATGGGGTATATAAAAGCACAAATGATCACGCTATAGATGACGTAGGTGCTGAACTTTGGTCGCTCCGCAATGGCACCGCTTACTATTGTCGCTGCTGTTGCACAGAATACCAGCATGAAGAACCAGGTTAGTGCTGTGCCGACATCGTATGACTCGCCTGCTAAGAAGAAGCCATCCGTTCCGAAGAGCATATACGCGGAAGTGCCCATCATCAATGCAAAGCCAATGGCGAAGAATGCAAGTGAACCCATTGAGTAGTCCACCAGGTTCTTCATCAGCACGTTGGTAGTGTTCTTAGCCCGTGAAACGCCAGCTTCGAGCATTGCAAATCCCGCTTGCATGAACATCACAAGGAAACCGCAGACTAGTACCCAGACATAGTCTACCGGTGCACCGGGGTCCTCTTCAAGCGTACTTGCCCCTGTTGGGTCTCCAGCCATTACTACAGGTATTAGTGCTATTATCATGCTCAACATCACGAGCACCATAGCCAACCGTCTCACTGATATTTCTCTTTTCTCTATTTCCATTTTTTCCCTCCTGCTCACACATTGCTTAAACACACCTATTAGACTATTTGAGAACTCTGCACAAAGATTCATAAAAAGTATGAAAAGTATCACATAGGAAAACAACAGCGCTATCTGTTTTTTACACCCTTCGACCTTCGCACGAAAAATCTTCCCTTAGCACTAGACACCTATAATTATGAAAGGAGACCAGTAATAGAGATGATCAAATATTTTTGTTTCAGGGGTTATATTTGCCAAATCCTTTACGCCTGCTCTTGGTACAAGATAGTCTTCGGAGAAATAAATAGGCTCCCTGGTATCGGTATCTCACGTGGTACTTAAATATAATTAAAACAAGCAGTTATAATTTGCTAATCTGCAAAGGAGAGAATAAAAATGACCAAAATTGAAATACTGCTTGATATTCCTGATGTCGAGATTGAGAACATTGAGATTAAAAAGTGGATTGACTTGCTTTAACCGCTTTTTAGTTACGTTGGATAAGTGGATGGATGGGATTACAAACTACTTCATTAACCGGCAAACGAGTGGTTTCGTGGAGGGCTTTAATAACAAGATTAAGCTGATTAAACGGCGTTGCTATGGAATTCTAAACGTTAAACATCTGCTTCAGTGCATACACCTTGATCTTGAGGGATATTCCTTATTTGCTTGAATTATCAGGGAAATATGTTCCACGTAAATTACCAGAGGGCCGCCGTAATTATCCCACCGGCAGTACCAACAGGCACAGTTGCCGCCCTCCAGGGCTCATAACCCATACCAACTGCATCTTCCAAAGAAACTACACACACAATAGGTTGATCCAGTATCAATAAGTGCATCGACATCTTTTACCGCTTCTGGACCACCTATCGGTATTGTGATTATAGGTGGAATCCCTATCGTCCTACGAACGTTCAAAATAATACCGCCTTTGTCGGCACATCTCCGGCATACGTTTCATAAACATTTTCGTCATCAAGTGCCAAATGAAGTTCACGATGTGTCTTCGCCTTTGCTACCAAATTGCCTGTCTCTGGTATCCCCTGCTCATCCCGCTCTACAACCTTTATCGCAAGCCATAGACCCTTATGCTTCCTTTTTAGATATTCTATCTTTTGCGCTTCTTTTTTTGGTTGTGTTCCTACCATTTTCATTCACCTCAATTATTGCATTATTCTCTTGGTTACTAATATATTGCACATACCACCTCAAAGCCCCTATATATCCACCCCTAAATTGCGGGACATCCTTTTGACTAGATGAACTCACTCTGGATGCTAGTGACGAACCCGTCTCAAACAAAATCGTCTTGAAGGTTGATATACCGAAAGAGATGGCAAATGCCAAATATAACGGTACTCTCTTTTTTGAGAGCATACCAAGTGAGAATAAAGCAAAAGGCGCAGTTGCGCAAGCGGTTGTGCGCATGCCATTACAGGTCGCCGTTGCAGTGACCGGTAAGCAAATCCTTAAAGGTGTGGTCGATAGCATAACAACTGCGGATGTTGATGTCTCGCTTGATGGTGCGACACTTGCAACGGAAGAGTTATCTTTTACTGTCTTAACTTCGGGCACGCTAACGCGCGAAGGTGAATTGAAAAAGCTCACGATTAAGGGTGTGCCTCAGGTAGATCGCGTAATAAAGGTGGTGGCCATATTTGAGAATACCGGTGAAGGCGACATCATAGCGGAATTCAAGGGCGAGCTATACCATAATGGTGAATTTGTGGACGTATTGAAAAGTGAAGAGAAACTCGTTGAATCTGGAGATATGTCGGAGATCACGGTATACTACAAGATAATGGCACCCGGCGACTATCAGACAAAAGGATACGTGACCTATAGCGGAAAGGAGACTCAGAAAGAGGAAGTTTCATTTACCGTTTCGGAAGAAGTAGAAGCGAAAGAAGTAGCGAAAGTAGAAAAGAAGGCGGAAGAAGAGCAAAAAGCGGCAGAAGAGGAAAAGAAGGGTATTCCTGTTTTCGAGTTCGTAACCGGTTTGATAGCCATAGCAATCGTCTCCTTGCTGGTATCGGTTTACCGTCGAGAGCGCGGAAGGCACTGATAAATGGCTTTTATGATCGTGCCAGGCGGTAAACGAGGCCACATTGTCATTTTCAAATTTAAATATATGAAACGCAAAACAATTCTGTGAAGACCTATGAAATCGATAAGTATACCCGAGGATGTATTGATCTCAATAAAAATACCGGAAAAGGATATGGAAAATGTATTAAAGCAGGAATTAGCTATTGCCTTATACCAAAAGGGTGTTATATCACTGGGTAAAGCGCGAAAATTAGCTGGGATGAGCAAATGGGAATTCATAGAGGAATTAGGAAAAAGAAAAATTGAAAGGCATTACACAGGAAGAGAATTGGAGGAGGACCTGGCCTTTGCCAAGAGTAATAAGTAATTCATCGCCTCTGATCCATTTAGCCAAGATTGAGCAGCTAGACCTTTTGAAACACTTCTTTAATGAGATAACCGTGCCAGAAGCGGTGCACAAAGAATGCGTGATTGAAGGTATGGATAGAGAAGATGCAAAAAAGATTGAAAATGCTGATTGGATTAAAGTGGAAAGGGTAAGGGATGAGAATCTAAAGAAGGCACTTATGATGGTTTTGGATGAAGGAGAGGCTGAAGTGATAACGTTGGCTTTGGAAGAACATACTGACTTAATTCTCCTAGATGAGTCGAACGCAAGGGAAATAGCTAGGAATTACGAGTTGAATATTACAGGTGTCATAGGCGTTTTAATAAAGGCGAAAGACGAGAGAAAGATAGCAAGCTTAGAGGAGATCCTGGAGAAGCTAAAAGAAACGGGATTCTGGATAAGTGATGAATTATACACTAAGATTCTGAGAGAAGAAGGGGAGTTATGAGTGTGCTTCCTCTACTTCCAAATTGGAGATGTATGGATAGCTGCGATAATAGCCTCTGTATTATTATTTTTGGAATTACGATTTGTGACTTCTGGGAACTCCCAGTAAATAGTTTACCCACTCCATATTGAGCAAATTTAATGTGCGTAACAATCCAAAAATGACCTAGCCGCCCATCTTCATCGCACTAACAATCGCATCGCCAACCTCGCTCATCTTCGAGTTACCGCCGAGATCATACGTTCTCACCTTCCCTTCACGCAGGACCGTTTCAATTGCATTAATAACTTTTTCCGCTGCATTCTTCTCGCCAACGGCCTCTAAAAGCATAGCACCAGCCCAAATAGTTGCTATCGGATTTGAAACGCCTTTACCCTTATATTTCGGCGCGGAGCCATGAATAGGCTCGAACATGGATACACCATTGGGACAGATGTTCCCGCCAGGAGCAAGACCCAAGCCGCCCTGTATCATCGCACCGAGGTCTGTGATAATATCGCCAAACATGTTCGGGGCGACAACGACCTGATACCATTCGGGATTCTTAACGAGCCACATGCACAGTGCATCGACGAAATTGAAATTGGTCTCTATCTCCGGATATTCATTTGCAACTTCGGTGAACACTTCTCGCCAGAACCCGTAGCCGTGTGTCAGCACGTTCGCCTTATCCACACTCGTCACCTTGTTCTTACCCTGCGCACGCGCAAGCTCAAAGGCATACTTCATCACTCGCTCGCAGCCCTCTCGCGTCAGGATACCTATTTGATACGCAAGCTCATCCGAATCGGTCTCGATGTCCAATCCAAACTTAACTTGATAACGTTCCCGTACAATTTCCAGCTTCTCACTCTTCTTCCTGCCTTTTACCCTACCGCCAATGCCGACATAGAAATCCTCTGTGTTCTCTCACACCACAGTGAAATCTATATCCGCAGGACCCTTACCGGCAAGAGGTGTGGGAACGCCTTCCAGAAGCTTCACTGGTCGTAAGTTCACGTATTGGTCGAAATAGAACCGCATATTGAGCAATATACCCTGCTCTAAGACGCCGGTATCTACTCGCGGGTCGCCGATGCACCCGAAATATATCGTGTCGTACTGCGCCAACTCCTTCAACGTATCCTCATTTATTAACTCGCCGGTACTTAGATAATGCTCCGCCCCATGAGGATATTCAACCCACTCAAGCTCAAAATTATCGAGCTCTGAAACCGCATCAAGCACCTTCACGCCTTCGCTTATTATCTCTGGCCCTATCCCATCGCCTCGGATTACCGCAATATTATGCTTCATTTTTCTTTATTATATATGCATTTTTGTTCTTTTATATAAAGTATAAATTTGACCTATTTAATAAATGAATATTGATTTCGCCATCTTTTTCATACCAAATTACATTCAGCCGTATAAGGTCTTCAAATGCGTCTCGACTTATGGTAACGGTTTTTGTTGCCATTTTTTAACCTCTTCTTTTTATTGGATTTTGTAATTTATAAACTTATTTATGGTAGCAATTCCGCTATTATGTCCAAAACCACATATAACGGCATCCCTGCCGCTTTTGCTAGTTCATTTGGTGTACACTCTTCTGGAGTTTCACCTCATTCCTTCAATGCCTGCATTACCGCCTCCTTTGGCGTGGTGAAGTAATAAAACCGGTCTCGTTTGAATTTACCTAAAACGCCTTTGTTAGTCAAAGAATCAAGTGTTCTTAAGGCATGTGTCGTATATTTCAAGCGTTTAAACCTGCCAGAAGTCCTTTTCGCTATTTCCTCTGCGATAATCGGTTTCTTCGCGGCAAAGACGATGTTTCGTATCTCTTCTTCCGCTTCTGTCAATGTTACATCCTGTGCTAACGTGGCAACTTCTTCTTTTATCTCTTTTAGTCTAACAAGAAGCGTATTCTTCTTACGATCGTCAATGAGGAATTCGTTTATGAGCAATGCTATATCATCACCTTCTTCGTCTGTTCGTTTTGAGAAACGTTTCGATTGTTATTGGTTTGTCAGGCAGATGTTTCTGAACGTCACCGTAGGGATGCCAGTGCCAGCCTATTTTCATGTTATTTGCACCGAAAATTCACCTGGCAGATTCAACATAGGTATAAGAAATAGTTCCCTTCTCCACATTATAGTAAACGTCCACAAAATCGCGATTCATTATTAATCTAATCTTCACTCTCGCTTTCTCTTTTTATACAGATATTCTTTCAATCCATTTGAAATCGGCGGAGATGCTACGAATATGATCAATAAACTCATTTGTTTCCATATAATTTCAATTCCTTGTATTTTTCCTCCAATGATTTCAATTTTGCCAACTCAAAATCCCACTCCAAATAATCGCCTTCGTATTCTAGGGAAAGAGGGATTTTCGTGCCCAATTTATCGTAAAATGTTTCTACATCCACACCATATCTCTCCTCAAACTCCCTGATTTTTTCTCTACTCTTAGCCATCTTTTGCTCCAAAGAGGTCCTTAGAACTATGCTAAGTGCATCTTCAGGGGCTTCTTTCATTGTGATTTCCTGTGCGAGTTTCACCATTTCTTGTGCCATAGGTATACTTTGAAAAAACCTCCTTAAAATAGTTTACGCACCAAGACCCACCTCAATTGGCATCATATTTTCATCATAAAATGCGAGTTCATGTGCCCTCGTTATGCTGCACCACGAAATCCTACTTTTAGACTGCTTCTTTGGCTCTGCCCTTTCTCTTATCTCTTCACTGCTCAAGGAAGGTATCCCAAAGATGATAGTAGCATCAGGCACGTATTCTCTTATGATTTTTGTTGCCGGCGCGCAAAATTCTCTGTCAATTTCGCTCGGATGCGCTATTCCCACAGGATGCGTATGCACGATTACGATTAGCTTAGGCTCTTCTTCTGCTTCTTTTACTATGTGTTTAAGAAGTTCTTCGGTATTTGCAATTATTAACGATTGAGTAGCTTCTTTCATAACGAATCGCGATGACAATTTGTGGAATGTATCAGGGATGTTATGCTCTCTGCCTGAGAGTGCGTATAGTACCTCGATGTCCTCTTGAGCAGGTCTAAAAGAAGATTCTGCTCTTATTTTAGGCTAAATAGTTATCACAGGATTCGATGTACTCAAATATTAATTGCCTTCTTCGTCCTCATAGGTGGCAGATGTCACATCAGTCATGAATCTACCGGCTTTAGTCGCTTTTATTCTATATTGGTAAGTTCTCCATTCGTTTGGTTTAAGAGTGCCATAGCTATGGTTTATAGAACCGCTGACCAATGTGAACTCGACTGGAATTGAATCGGCGATTTCAATGTTCTTTTCGTCTACGGAACCTTTGTTTTTGATTTCGATTGTTATCGTTGTGGTATCAGATTCTTGAAGGGTAGATGGAAAGACGGTTTTTGATATGGCTATAAAATACGAATTGATATATCTGAGGTCATCTACACAATATACCAATGGTTCTACGCTCTCTTTGGTATCAATACCAGTTCACATGGATGCATCGGCACATGTGTACGGACTTTACTCAAATCCCCGAAGGTAAACACCAGCACAGCTATATCACTCTCCTGAGTGGCTTCTCCATTCGCTACACTACCGAACAAGATGATTTTTTCTATTACATCTTGGGTGCTCCCCCTTTATAGTTGGGGTATTTATTTCATTCATTTTTAACTTTTA
>CAZOEM010000056.1:0-10958 GCA_964578735.1 uncultured Halobacteria archaeon
CACGGTATCTGTCACGGTACCTATTTGTTTCATGGTTGTTGATATGTGTTAGTCTGATATGAACCTATGGACCCCCCGCCAGCTTTTTCAATATTAATTCCACTGTGATCCTCGTGCCTACAATCACCGGCTTGCCCATCATCATCTCTGGATCTGATTTGATGAGATAAGATGAGATGAGATGAGATGAGATGCCTCCAATCTTTGTTTGAAGCCATTCTTTTTCACCTCAATTAAATAATAATAAACTTGCATTTCCAGCTTTCACGTCAAGGGGGGATATGTTGGTATTCTTTTAAATAATGCTCAAAACGGTAAAATTCTTTTAGCTATCCTAAAGGTCCTGCACAATCGCGTCAATATCTGATTATTATAACAAGTCAGTACAAAGGGCGGACACTACCAGGTATGTCTGGAGAAGAGCGGCTATATAACGAGTTATCCTTTGACCTCTATTACGCCACATCAGGGCACCCATTGCCAAAAATACGTCCAAGAACTCCGCCTCTACTTCTTTACTCCAAAGTTCCGCGCTATTCAATCCATTTACTGCAATTATTTTACCTATCTCTTCTTCTGGAAACTCGGGACGGGATGTCCCACTAATAATAGTGTCTGTCTTTTTATCGCCGTGTAAATCACTTATTGGACGAGCTAAAAGAACGCAATACTCGAAGCTTTTGCTCCACAACTTCGTGCCATCACTGCCATCCACTGCAATTATTGTTGTTGAACACGTATTTGTAGTTGGATCCTTGGTAACTAAATGCACTAATACATCATCGAATGAATCTCCGGTTATATCGCCATGAATTCTTGTGTCTATATAAAGGTTTTGTTTTTATCCGCATGCCCGAATATTTTTTGGAGCTCTTAACAAAATAACCGATTTTTAGTGTTCCTGACAAATATAATCGTGCATATTAAGAGTTTCTAAATGATTATTCCTGTGATTGTGGCTTTTTCGCACTAAGATCCGCGGTAACGTCTCAATAACCGTAAATGCCTGTAATAAATCAGGAATACAAAGGGCCATGCTAACGCATACCGATAGTGGTGAGACCCGTGAAGAATAGAGAAGTAACTATCATACTTCTAACGATGTCTAAAGTCCCCAAAAAATCGTGTTTTTTATGACAGTTCTTTTAGCGCCTCTACCATGCGCTCACATTTCTCCCGCATTATCCTAGCCGCCGCCAAGATTATCTCATCTACCGGCAGTGAGCCATCACTCTCAACAGAGAAAAGAAAACTATGTTCATCTTCGTCGGACCTGTTTTTATAGCCACAAATAGTGACTGGCTGCCATTTCGCATGTTCTTCCCCTTTACCCCACCTTGCTATCGCATCCAGAGATATCTTTTGCCATGCAACCGTTTTTATACCGCCTATTTCCCTCTCCGTTGAAATCAGTTTAACAATCGGTATATTTTCAGATGCTGCTTCTACCTTTGGGTATGAGGAGATGAGTTCCTTAGAATATACCATTGTATAGCCGGCTTTTTCCGGGCTTGTTGCTTTTAAAGTCAGAGTAATCTGGTCATCCACTTTATACTCCTTAAGGTCGGTCTTCAAGGGTATCAGAGCCAAACGCAACGCTAATTGCTCGTCATATAGCAAAGACGTATTCGCCCGAATATCCACTTTGTCAATTGCAAGCTTCGGCACCTCAGCAATCATTACTCTTCTAAGCGCATTTGCAAAACGCACGTTCACACCGGAAAGAGCGATTACCACGTCCTTTTCCCCCCGATCCGCTATCTTTACGTCCATCAACTAACTCGTTCGTGAGTAAGCAAAAGCTTAGACTCTTCTCCCTCGCTTCCCTCCAGGGCGCTTCGTGCCGTCATGTGGTATCGGCGTCACGTCCTCTATCTTCCCTATACGAATCCCGGCACGACCGAAAGCTCTTATCGCTGCCTGTGCACCAGGTGCAGTTGTCCTTGATTTACGTCCCGAAGCGGCCTTTACTTTCACATGTAACCCTCTTATTTCCCGCTCTTTTAGTTTATCTGCTAGTTGTGCTGCCATCTGCATTGCAGTATATGGCGAACTTTCATCACGGTCCGATTTTGCAACCATCCCGCCGGAAGCCCTTGCGATTGTTTCGGCACCGGGCAAGTCGGTTATTGTGATAATAGTGTTATTAAATGATGAGTATATGTGCGCTACAGCCCATCTGATTTCAGCCATTCTTCAAACCTCCTTCTTTGTCATTCTGACTTTCCATAGTAGCCTATTTTCTCTTCTTCGTCCTCGCGTATTATATACGATGGTATTGTTACCCTTCTACCATCGACAGCGATATGACCGTGAACGATGAGTTGTCGGGCATGTTTTATCGAATTGGCAAGTTCCTTCTTATATACTCTTGTCTGTAGGCGTCTATCTAGGACATCCTCTACGCTCAGCGACAAAACAGCGTCTAAATCTATGGCCGCTTCTCTCTGTTTCAATATACCCTTACTTTTTAAACTCCCCAGGATGGCTTCTTTCTTCCTTAACATGTGCTCGGTGGGCTTAGTTCCAGCTATTTCCGCTAATATCCCCCTTATTTCCCGCCGGCATTTCTTTATAAAGCTCGCAGCTTTCCATATCTCCTTCTTGTTCTTCAACCCATATGTATCTGTTAACTCCTTCTCATCTTTTATCCGCTTCGCTTCCCATGGCCTTCTTGGTTTTTCATATGTCTTCTTTCTTTTCTTTGGATGCCCCATATTATCTACCTCCCTTCTTCTCTCCTGCTTGCGCTGCCTGTTGCCTCTTTCTTATTACGCCTACTACCATACCTCTTCGACCCGTTGCTTTAGTCCTTTGACCTCTCACTTTCAGCCCTCTTTCATGTCTTATACCACGATAAGACCGTATCTTCCGCAACAAATTTATATCATCGCGAAACTTTAGCGTTATATCGGTTCCCATTATATGCTTGTCCACGCCGGTATTTATGTCTTTTCGTCTGTTATACATCCATAGAGGTAAACGCTTCTCCGCACTGTTGATCGCAGTTTTCAACCGCTCAATTTCATTGTCTGAAAGATTTCCCATCTTCACCTTTGAGTCTAACCCCGCAGACCTAACAAGCGTCTCCGCTATTCTTCGCCCTATGCCCTTTACGCTGCATAGCGAATCGGCTACGTTTCTCTTACCATCTACGTCCGTATCCAGAATTCTAACGATATACTTGAATTCCTCTCCCGTCTCTTCTACTTCTTCACTCATTTTTTCTTTTTAGTTACTTTTGTTTCGCCGAGGAAGGGATTTGAACCCTTGAGTCCCTTGCGGAACACAGGCTACCTGTTCGGGGAGTTCCAGGCCTGCGCCTTACCACTCAGCCACCTCGGCTTTACTCCTCCAACTCTTTACATACGTCCCCCGCTCCATAAACACCTTCTCCGCCTTTACACACACACCTTTTTCCGCTGTGAACATATCTTCCGCGACCATCTTTGCTTCGCCTATGCTCACTGCTTCCCCTTTTAATGTATATATTACAACACGATTTCCTATATTTATCCCTTCTTCTATCCGAGAGATACCCGGAGCTGTGAGGTCTGCACCGTGACATATTGCATCAACTGCACTATCCTTTACAATTATGCACGGTAGATGCCCTAACGCATATTCCATAGGCATGATAAGATTCCGTAGCAGGCGCTCATCTCCTTCCTCAAAAAACACGTATGCATCTTTTAGGTCTTGTAGCTTCGTTAGGTTCGCCTCATCGAAAGGGAATGATTTCGTCCTTCTCAACTGCTCGAGGTGCGCGCCTACACCTAAAGCGAGACCAAGGTGATGGCACAGCATTCTCATGTATGTGCCCGCTTCACAACCCACTTTCATCAGCACTTCGTTACCGGCAATCTCCATTATATCCAGGTAATGCACTTTTCTTATCCTTACCTGCCTTCTGACAGCCGACTTCAGTGGTGGCCTTTGATATATCCGGCCCACGAAATCCTCGCTTATCCGCTTCAGTTTATCCTCTTCCACTGCACCATGCAGTTTCATCACGCATATGTACCCTTTATCAGCAATGAAAGTGTCCGCTAACTTAGTTGCCACGCCTAGCATGACCGGCAAAACCCCTGTAACCCTTGGGTCCAGAGTTCCGGTATGTGCAGCCTTATTTATCTTCAGTATATCCTTTATCCACGCCACTACTTCATGAGACGTTGGACCCGCAGGCTTGTCTATATTGACTACACCTCTCTCGATATGCGCCTTTATTGTACGAGCTTCGGGTGCACACCCGTATCTTGGGTCAGTAAAAGAGGGGGATTTATCCAATTTGCATCTTTCTAACGGCTTATTACTTTTTATCATCCACTGTTTTCTTTTAGTTCCCTTTCCATTAATTAACGCAGATAAAAATAAATCAATCAGTGCAATCTGTGTAAATCGGTGTCTAAAATTTGGATGAATCTATTTTTGTGTGTTCCCTATCTAAAACCCAAAATGATTCAACTGCATTCGTAGACAACCTCTATCGTAGCACTGACTTCTACCGCTTTTGGACTGATTGGAGGAGCCATTGCTCCCGCTTTTTCTATTTGCACATCTTCATTAAATCCAGCTACGCGATAAGGATATGCATATACGCTGCTCTCCCTTACTGAAGCTACTCTTAGGATTACAAGATCAAAGCTACTGGCTATCACATCTGATTTTGATTCTGCATCAGCACAAGCCTTTTTTATCGCCTCGTTCTTCTGTTTCTCCTCCTCAGCTTCTGTTAACCCAAATTCTATCCTTTGCACATTATTAGCGCCTGCATCTGCTGCTTTGCTAATGACTTCTCCTATATCCTCTAAGTCGCTAATCTCAACTGTTACTTCGTTATACACTTTATACGCCACAACTTTAGTATAATCTGTCTCGTTTCTAACAGGACTGATGCTGAAATAAGAGGTTCTGACTTCATCTTAGCAGTATTGTTTACCGCAGTTGATCCGGAAGGGCTATAGAGACTGCATACAAGAGCCAGACATATAGCAAATGTCGCTACTAAGCCGTACAAATTCTTGTTTCTCACCATTTATTTATATCATCCCCTTTAATTTTGTTTTATAATATATAGTAAATAGCTCTAGTCACTATATATACCTTTTAGTCCACGAAAAAATCCACAAGACAGTTACAGAAATATTACAGAAAGAACAAACTATAAAAAAAAGCTCAAATGGGGGCGATAACCATGATGCCCTTCTTGTTCGTCGCCTCTTCCAGGATAGCTAATGCTTCGTTCAGCTCGTCTTCGCCTATCGCACTGAGCGTTACAGAAGCCGAGGACTTCTTATCCACGCCAGGCATTGAGAGTGATAGCTTTACCACTTCCGCAAATCCCGTGCTGTCTATGCTGTCTATCGTCTCCCGCATATCAGAATGCACTATATGTCCGATGAGTAAAACAACCATTGATTCTTTCAGTCTCTCTTTTCCTATTCGTACCACATTCATTCCTTTTCCCTTTAACCAATCTACCAATTTATCCAAGATCTTTTCTTCTATCTCAACTACCAGTTGAACAGGTATTCTCCCCGAAGGTGTCTTTTTATCCCGCTGATGTAGTACGCTGAGTATATTACCTCCAAAATCGGATACCGGCGTCAATGCATGCACTAACTGACCCGGGATGTCTTCTAGTTCAATGTCCATTGATATTTTCATGATGATGCCCTCCTTGGCTTATGGTAATAATTGGGAAAGCGAATATAAAAGGGTTATGCCGAAATTTTTGCTTGCTTAAATTCCTTCAATCTTCTGGACCCGGGAGTTCCTTTTTCTTGTCATTTTCCTCGTAATGAATCTTTTTCTTAGCCCTTAAAAAATCCAAAAATCCAACGTATACCCATACTACCAAGCAAATTTCAATATATTTCTCCAATTTGCGTCTTCATCTTCAAAGTATGGGAGTAAAATTTTTTATCTAGATATGATAATAATTCGAAAAAGTCCTTCTGTTTTTCACTCCAACCTTGTGCTTCATTAGCTAATGAATCTAGTAGATATTCTCTGTCCTCAGGATTCGCTATCTTTACAAATGCCCCAACAGCAGCTCTCCGAACATCTATATCATGAAACATCTCAATTATCTCATCCATGTCCTCGGGTTTCTTTATCTTTACAAATGACGCAAAAACATCTCTCCTGACATCCTCATCATGCAACATCCCAAGTATCTTATCCATGTCCTTAGGTTTTGCTATCATTACAAATGCCTCAACAGCAGTGTTCCGAACATCCCAGTCTTCATCATGCAACATCTCGATTATCTTGTCCCTGTCCTCAGGATTCGCTATCTTTCCTAATGCCTCTACGGCAGCTCTCCGAACATCCCCGTCTTCATCATGCAACATCTCAATTATCTCATATCTATCCTCAGGGTTTGCTATCTTTCCTAATGCCTCGGCAGCAGCTCTCCGAACATCCCCGTCTTCATCATGCAACATCTCAATTATCTCATATCTATCCTCAGGGTTTGCTATCTTCACTAATGCCTCTGCGGCAGCTTTCCAAATATACCTGTTATTAACATGCAACATCTCAATTATCTTATCCCTGTCTTCAAGGCTTGCTATCTTTTTTAATTCCTTTCTGGCACGTCTCCGAACCCCCCGGTTTTTATCATGCAATCTCTCAAGCATCTTATTCCTATCCCAATTTGCAGGTTTCTTTATCTTCTCTAATACCTTTTTGGCTGCTTTCTGGACATCCCAGTCTTCATCATGCAACATCTCAATTATCTCACCCCTGTCCTTATGTTTTCCTATCTTTCCTAACGCCCCTATAGCTGCTTCCTGAACATCCTTCCTTCCATCATACAACATCTCAATTATCTTATCTATGTCCTCAGGGTTTGCTATCATTACAAATACCTCAACAGCAGCTCTTCGAACATCCCCCTCTCTATCGTGCAACATCTCGATTATCTTGTCCTTGTCCTCAAGATTCGCTATCTTTCCTAATGCCTCTACGGCAGCTCTCCGAACATCCTTGTTATTATCATGCAACATCTCAATTATCTTATCCCTGTCTTCAGGTCTTGCTATCTCTACAAATATCCTTATAGCCCCGTCCCGGATCTTTAGATTATCATGGCATATAAGATCGTTGCTCATTTCAAACATTTTTTTAGTATTTACATCTTTCAGCCAGTACCAACCTAATCCATAATCCTCAAAGAGACAGGTAGATAAAATGAGCGGATATTTTTCTTCATTTATTTTGATCGTTCTCCGATTACTATATAGACTTGCCATAAAGGGAGGCGCCATAATGGGTATTTTGTGCACTTTATAATTTTGGTAAAATAAATTTAATTGCTCTTCGAGAAACTTAATTGTTCGCTCCTCCTCCTTTACTAATTCATCATCAACAATTTTACCAAGATAATCATGAATTATTTCAAATTTATCATCTCCAACAACCCGTGCCATTCTGAGATCAATCATTTTATTCACGATCACTTTCAACTCATCAAGCTCTATTTCTGTTTCTCGGCTTAATTCAATTAAGCTTTTCTGTGCTTTTTTTCCTGTTGATGATGTTAAAAAGACCAATACTTTTTCTGCCTTTTCTTTCTGAGTGCCAAATTCATTTAGCCGCTCTATTAAATAGTGCGCAATGATATTATCTGCGCCTTTTAATTGGTCCAAATAGAGGTCTCTGGTGATGATCGGATTTTTTTGGTCTACCTTCGTGCACAATGTCTCCGCAACCATCTGGATATACGGGGGATAAAGTCGATCTTCACCCTTTTGGGTATCATCGAGAATTATCTCAATTAATTGTTCCTGTTCTTTTTCTTGCCGCGGATCTAACCCAATGCCTGCATTTTCCAATCCCACTAATAATGCAGCCTTTGCCCCATCTCTTGTCAACCGCTCTAATTCAACACTCGGAAACTGCTGAGCGGAACCTGTAATTTTCTTTAATACCCGTGAAGTAAGCTTTACAAAAGCATCTTCACGAAATGAGATCAATATCCTGAGATTGGGTATGATGGTGCCAGTTTGTACAACCATAAGGCGCTGGGAAAAATCATCTAAGATTTCCTGCACTTTGCAATTTAACACATCCTCAAATTGGTCTATAACAACTAATAACTGGTGTGATTTACACTTCTCTGCCGCTTGTTTCATTACGTCCAGGAGACTTTTTCTCTGGTCAACTTCACCATCAAAAAATGCTGACCAAAGCGTCTTTTTAATGTTCTCCTCGGGATTGTCAAAGGGTCTCGTCCAGACAAATTTCCATGACATAGTCTCCAACTTTGGAAAAAGCCCTGCGTGAATTAATGATGTTTTTCCCGCTCCAGACTCGCCTATTAGTAATGTAATGGGCCTGTTACTAATAACCGATAGCAAGTTCTCAATTTCACTGTCTCTTCCTTTGAATATACGCGCATCCGCTTTGGTATAGAACGCCATCCCTGGAAAAGGTCGTTGAAATATAGCCCTTCTTTCTAAATACGTTTTAAGAAAGACATCCCCTATATCAAGTTTGCCTAATTCAGACGGATAATTGGCAAGTTTCAAATATGGCGACATTATTGATATGTCTTCATTCATCATATCCTTAAGAGTATATACAGCATCTATTTCATCCTCTTTAGGGATTGCTTGAAGAATAATCCTATTTTTTTCATCCAGATACCAGCCGGTAATTGATTGTCTTCCACGCCATTTTGATGGGATGTTACCATTAGGATATTTAATTGCACTCAAGATTTCAGGTGCTCTTTGATAGGTGGTGTCAAGCATATCGGCTAAACGGAATATTGCTGCAAGTTCAATAACGTTTATCTCTTCACTACCGAGGGCTATTGGCTTCTTTGGTAATTCGTCTAATTTCCCATCGCCATGAGCACTTACTATATGCCCTACTGCAATTGCTTGACCCCTGTCAAGACCTAATGAGGGATATTCCTCCAGGATAATCTGCATTGATCGTTTTCCGTGATCGCTCTTCCATCCTTTCGCATCGTCATCAACAACTTTTCCAATATCGTGTAAACACGCGGTTGCAGATAGAACGAATAAATCTATCTGCTTTAATTCCTTATCTTTTTTGTCGTCCGGAATTAACTTGCTTAAATTCGTTTCAACTTCCTTACAGTGTAATGTACCCTGGATATTATCCCCTTTCTGAGCATCATGATATGATTTTCCCTTTCTCCAAATTTCTTCTATCTGGATTAGTAAATCACCTTTAATAACATGTCTCAAACTCTTTTCCCCTTTAGCCATACATTCTACCTCCTGCAAAGGTTATAAAAGCATAGAGAACTTATGTATATATAAGAAGTGAGAGGGAATGGAAGGAAAATTTGGATATGTGATAAAGGTTGATGGGAAGGAGGTTTGGGAAGGAGGGAATCCAAAAGAGATAGATGGAAATGGAAAAGGGGTTGAAAGAAGTTTATGGTGGTGTAAAGAAGTTAATTACGATTTCTGAGCGGATTGAATAGAATACAAAAGATATAGGAGGATTAAAGGGGATATACTGGGGATTGAAGAGAGAATAGAAGTAATTGAAGAGCGATTGTATTCGCTAGAATTCGGTCAAAGGGAGATAGGTGTTGATATTCAAGCGGTAAAGGAGAAAATGAAACTGAAAGATGAACAAACTAAAATCAATTATTGACACAGATTAACGCTGATTAACACAGAAGAAATTAAATCCGTGTAAATCCGTGTACATCTGCGTCCTAAATTAAATAAGGAGAAGTTATACGGTATATACAATCAAAACGTTCATAAGCGCCATCTGTTGAACTTTGACTTTTGCAGTTCCCATTTTGCATCATCGGCACAAAAATCCGTGGATTCTTGTGCCTATGCTATTCACTCTTCCACGCGCTCGAACAACTTCTGCGGCTTTTTCAGCTCTTGTCCACTAGCTATAGGTACTGTCAACTCATCAAACTTTACAGAATGCAAATCGCTTTCCATGCCCAATTGTGACCACAACTCTGCCATCTTCTCTGGCATCACAGCTTCCAACAAAATACAAACGGCTTTTAGTAGCTGTAGCACGTTCTTTATTATCTCTCCTCCCCGTTCTCGTTCTTTATCGCCCTTTTTTATCAAATGCCAGGGTTCTTCTCTTTGAAAATAACCATTGCCGAAGTCCGCAAGTTTCATCACTGCGTCCACGAGCTTTTTGAATTCGTATTCCTCTACAGCATTTATTACTTCTTCGCGTGTCTCAGTTATCTTAGTAATGACCGCCTTTTCTATCTCGCCTTCGGGAACCACGCCGAAATTCTTATACGCAAATGATACCACTCGATGAACAAGGTTACCCAGTATTGCCACTAACTCATTGTTCACACGCAAGAAGAATGAGTTCCAGGAAAAATTCAGCTCCTTCGTATGGCTCGATTGCGCTACCAAATAATATCTCAACGTATCCTGATGGAATCGTTCCAGAAACTCCGATGTCCAGATCACGTCACCCCGGGACTTTGAAAATGTCCGGCCATTTATTTTCACCATGCCGGAAGCGACAACGGCATCTGGCAGCGAATAGCCCGCACCTTTTAGCATCGCCGGCCAGAAGATACAGTGATGATATATGATGTCCGTGCCGATGAAATGGACTATGGTAGCTCCGTCTTCTTTCCAATATTCTCGCCATTTACGTTCATCTCCGCCCATTAATTCTTCTGTAAATGATATATACCCGATAGGCGCGTCAACCCAGACATATACAACCAGGTCATCCCGACCCGGGAATTTCACGCCCCATTCCAGATTCCGCGTTATACACCAGTCTCGCAGTTCCTTCTTTACCCATTCCCGTGCGTAATTCCTGGCGTTACGTGTGCCACCTAAAGTATCTAAATAAGAGGCGAGGAAATCGGCGAATCTGGAAAGACGGAAGAAGAAATGCTCCTGCTCCTTGAAAACCGCTTCGTTTCCGCAAATTTTACACTTCGGCGCTATTATCTC
>CAZOEM010000057.1:0-10955 GCA_964578735.1 uncultured Halobacteria archaeon
GCAGATGTGAAGAAGGCAGAAGAGTTGTTAAAGTCATTAAAAGTTTAATGCCCTTCTATTTGCACACCAATTATTTTTTATCTGTTGAAGAGAAATAAGTAGCAGAAGATGCCTAATGAAACAACTACGTTCTTGAGCGGAGTCGACATGGACTCCGTAGCTGCCTTAATATCATCAATTGTTGCATTCCCCTATCCAGCGGACAAAAAAGATTTCCGCTTTTTGAATTCATCATCGATCTCAAATTCAAATCTTAAAATCCTGTCCTTGAACAAAGATATTTCAAGATTTGACTGATTTATCTTCTCACAATACTCTTTAAGTGCCTTAATCTCTCTAAAATAGTCGAACTCAAATCGTGCTTCACTATACGATAGCATAGCTCATGGTTCTGTCGGCTGCGATATTCTACCGGGAGGTCATATAAGGCTGTAACTTCATCATTTGTGTATATGGGGTAATATTTGTCCTTTTCTTTCTTTTCCCTCTCATTCAGAAGTAAAATGGTGCGAATAGGCGTTCTGCAGCCCTTTATTTCCGTTCTCGTTTCAGTGATATAGATTTTCTTTTTGGATATCCGGTATCTGTATATAGTTCAAAGATGTAGAATAGTTTGTCCGCTTTCATCGCTTTTCCCCTCGTAGGGTGTTTTGTCCCGGGGATTTTCACTTTTCGTGTCCACCTAGCGACTACGTGTTCATCTATGCTGATTTTAAGGTTTTTTCCAACAAAATCTTTTAGTTGCCTAGTCAAATCGTAAAAAAGAAGCACAGAATGCTTTTGGCACTTTTTCACCCATCTGAAGATGGTTGTTCGGCTAAAAACGGCATTTATACCTGTTAAGATGACAAATCATGGATCTGAGAGGTCTTCCAGGTGGAAAGGCCTCGCTATGGCAAACACAGACAAGAAAAATACGGTTAAAATGGCTTCAACACTCCCAGGTAAACCCTTAAATGCCTGGTTAATTCCCTTCATCAGGTCAGCGATAAATGGGGCTAAAAGCTTCTTCTTTCTCCCTCTTTTCCCCGATCTCTTTGGAAAGTCACCATTTGAGTTCTCAAACTGATCCTTGATGTTCCTGACTTGCCTATCCGTGTAATTTGTTATAGAAGCGACCTTTTTTTTGAGGAACGCGACAGAACAACAAGAACAGAACCATCACCAAACGTATCATCCGAGAAGTCGAGTTCGACTCTAAAAAATCTCTCGATACTATTGTAATTACTTCTTTAGAGGTCATACTTCGCCATAAGAAGTGTAGGGTACTTAAAGGATATCGTGAGGGTTGATGGACTGTAAGTGTGAAGTTGTGAAAATTATCTTCTAAATTCCTGAGTTAAAACTGGAAATGAATTTTGTCTGGGGTTTTTAGATTTGAAACAATTGATGATACATAGTCCAGTTCTAAAGGTAAAGGAATAAGTCTACTTGACCTTAATAAAAAGAGAAAGAAAGAGAAAATTTATAATGAAAGATATTGTATCTGTTGAGGATGTGATTGCAAATGGAGCGGAGAAAGCGGTATAATTCTGAGCAATTAGATGGGATGATGCAGAGAGGCTATGACCTTAAAGATGAAGGAAGGCTCAAAGAGTGCTGTAACCTTTGGCTGGAGGTATGGGAACATTTGAAGAAACGATTCACTTCTGATATGAACGCCATTGAAGATGCAGATATAGGAGTTTTAAGTGGTATACAGCTCTATAACTGGTGTCAGGACTTAGATATGGTATTGTGGAATGCTGGGTCAGGAGATCCAAGTTTTTTTCGGAAGAGGGTTGAATTTTGCCGTGAGTTCTATCATATCTTCCCAGACACGAACAGCTTAGTTATAGAGAACATGATGCGAGGAGAGGCTAATTCCTATTTCTTCCTCTCTGAGATAGAAAATGGGGAGGAGGCATTTAAAAAGCTAATAGGAGAGTTTCCAGAATCTGCATGGGGATACATCGATTGGGGCGACATATATTGTTTATTCACGCAGGATGATAATATCCCAACAGATTATGACAAAGCTGAGAGAATCTATCGTTTGGGACTCGATAATGCCACTTCTGACCGGGACGTTATCGTGGAGAGACTTCAACGTTTGGAAGAAAAAAGAATGTTGTCATCTTAAAGAAAATCGCACTCAATGTGATTTTCTTCTAAAAATGCGCATTTTCGCTCATATATCTCCACCCTCTCCTTAATAATAGCATCTATTGGCGCCATTCCAGAACAAATTCCATTTGGTTGGAATTGCCATTCCCTTAGATTCCTTATTGCGGTTATTAGCGCATCTCCCCGAGTATCAAACTTTTTACGCCGCACCATACGTGTTAAATATTGGGAGAAATCAAGAAGGAGTTCCATTTCTATCTCCCCCCCACATGTCCATACTAATTTTGGTGGTAAATTACTCCATAATTCCGAAGGGCTATCTTTCCATAGCCTTATAGCTTCTTTTTCCTCTTCACAACGACTAAACAACGTTTTCAACTCAGAATCCATGCTTTCTCTTATTTTGGGGTTGAAAATATTCAAAACGCCGCCCGTTTTGGAATACACTGATTTGTATGTGAATTCCTTTTCATTTAATGTCAGTATCCGTTGATAGTACTTAAAAACCGGCGCTTTCTTTATGATTGGAAAGGTGTTGAAGAAATTTGTGGCACTTTTATTTAGCACGACATCTTCATACGGTGTTCTATCGTTTAATTCAGGGAAAGGTTTGTTTGAATCGCATTCAATTTGAATAGTGACTATTTTCTCTGCACTTTCTTTTGTCGGCAATGAGAAATTAAAAAGTTGCAGGCTTACGGATTTTTTATCGCGCCTGGCTATTCTCCTTTTCATTTTCTCTCACTTCCACCGCCTTATTTGCTTTAAAGCACGTTTTGCTTCTGGATAGCGTGGCATTGCCGCCAGTGCTTCTTTTAAAAACCTGTCCGCTTCTTCATAACCCCGTTCCACCATTATTTTGATAACCGCGAGATTATATAAAGCCCTCGCTTTTAGTTCCTTCGGATTATTTGCGGTTTTATGAGTGTTAACCGCCTTTTCATAATGCTCAAAAGATTTGTTAAACACGCCTAAAAGATGATAGATGAAACCGAGGTTATAATGGCAGTGAGCATTATCGGGTCTCATTTCCAAACCCTTAAAGAATCCATCCCGTGCTTTGAATATATTACCGTAGTAGCGGAGTTGTAATTCTGCCATCCCAACTTCGATAAACCAGTTGGGTGGGTATCTCGCCAGTAACTCATAATAGCTTTCTATGTCAGGAACATATTTTTCTTCGTCTGCTCTTATAAATAAAAACATTAAGCAGCCCCATTCGAGTGTGGTTTTGTTCTTTTCCCAGTAGTCTCTTAAGTAATCTAAAAGAGCGGGAGGGGATTCTACTTCTTTCAGTATTACATCTTTGTAATTCTCTTCGGTTAAGATGACATTAAAATCTTTTCCGATTTTTACTAAGTATCTTTGCAGACTCTTCTTCGCCATGATGTTGATATAAATACCTTATCACGGTCTCACATAAATACTTGTTATGTCCTATTAATAGCATTTGCTCGAAGAGAGCGGGTTAGCGTGTGCAACAGTTCTCTAAGGACCTAAAAACAAATCCGGTACTTGTGGTAACGCCAGCCACTGTGCAAATTTGTTATACGTTTTACCAAGCTTTTGTGCTACTGCTATTCCTTTTTTTCGTCCCGAAAACTATTTTGTGGTATTTCGAATTTTAGGTTTCATGTGTTTGACTCGAAATACTGGCACTGGACCACTCACACCTTATACCTCACACCTCATACCTTCATCACAGCCAAACAAATATAGACCTACTCCCCCTACTTTTTAGATAGCTTCTCTATCATAATACTCTTATCACAGTTGCTACATCGCACCCTGTACGGCCTTCGCTTGAGTATAATGCTCGATTCCTGTTCCACCTCGCAGTAGGGGCACTTGAGCTTGTAGTTAAATTTCTCCTCACCTTTTCTCCGCCATAAAACTACTGCACCTTTCTCTTCTCCGTTTTTGTCCTTCAATTTCCTTTTCGTAACGTATGCGAAATTGGCTATATCATTTATATCAAAGGGTGGTTCCATTTTTTGTCGTCTCCGCCTCAGTAACGAACACGCCATTGCAGAAGTATACCTTTGTCCATCTTCTCGGCACTTAAAAGCTCCAGCTTTGCCATATCCGTAACAAAGCCCGTGCCATCCACAAGTGTCGGAGCGTGTTCGCCACCGATAATTATATTGCCAATATATATATAAATCTCATCAACGAGCCCCTGCGAAACCAGGGACCAGTTAAGTGTTGCACCGCCTTCCACCATCAATCTCTTCACACCACGTTGCCAAAGTGAATCTAAAAGTCTCTTCAAGTCCACTTCTTCCCTGCCACAGCCAATAATCTCCGCTTTCTCGCTTAATCTATCAACATTTGCTACTATCGCCCGTTTGGAGACGGCAATTATACGTTTGCCACTGCCCTTATTCAGTATCTCGGCATCAATTGGCGTTCTCGCACTGCTATCTACTACTATTCGTACAGGATTCTCATCCCTTTCCGCTTGCTTCCTATCTTCGCGCCTCTTTTTTGATTTCACTGTTAAAGCGGGATTGTCTGCCAGAACAGTACCGATGCCAACCATTATTGCATTGCTTCCCGCCTTCAGAGCATCGACTCTATCAAGGTCTTCCCCACCACTTATTCTTGTCTGCACTCGTTCTACCGTTGATATCTTCCCGTCCGCGCTCATGGCGGCATTTATAAATACAAATGGTCTTTCCATTAGCCATATATGGCTACGTTTAGCTACTATGGGGTCTGCGTCCTGGGCTAAATGTTCTTTTGGAGCTATTCTGCCTCCTTATTCTTACTTTCTTTACATCCGGCAGTTTTTCTTCTGTTATGGTTACATCATTGCTTTTCATTACGCGTCTAAAACTATCATAATCTCTGCTTGCAAGAATACTAATTGCTATCCCCTCTTTACCCGCTCGCGCGGTTCGCCCTATCCTATGGATGTAATCCTTGCTGTACATAGGAATATCGTAATTGTATATGTGCGAAACATGGGGGATGTCAAGACCTCGTGCTGCGACATCCGTACATACAAGAACACGAACATCATGAGAGTGGAATTGCTTCATTACCCGGTCTCTTCTATCCTGTGTGAGTCCGCCATGAATGCCCATAGCACCTATCCCTAGCGCTTTGAGATTGTTTGCAACAAAATCTGTATTTGTACGTGTATTACAGAACACCATTACAAGCTCTGCTTCTTCGTGGTTCAATAAATGGACTAACAAAGAGAATTTCAAATTATCCGGTACATCATAGTATAACTGCGTTAATTTACTCGGATCGACATACGCTTCTGCCGATACGCTAATAGGCTCTTTCTGGTATTTCCGCGCAAGAACGGTTATCTCTCGTGAGATAGTAGCGGAAAACAAGAGTGTCTGCCGGTTTCGTGGACATTCCCCTACTATCTTCTTGACATCAGGGATAAAGCCCATATCCAGCATTCGGTCCGCTTCATCTAAGACTAGTATGTTTACCTTACTTAAGTTAAGTGTCCGCCGCCCAATATGATCTAATATTCTGCCTGGCGTCCCTACTACTACATCTGCTCTCCGTAACTGCGTAATTTGTGGATTGATAGATACACCACCAAAAACTGCGACAATCCGTAACGGTTTGTATTTTGAAAATACGCCTAACGCTGCTGCAACTTGCTGTGCCAATTCTCGTGTTGGCGTCAGTACAAGTGTCCGAATCCCGGTCCCTTTTTCTGTCTTTTGTATAATGTCAGCAGCAAATGCAAGTGTCTTTCCGGAACCTGTTGCCGCCTCCGCTATAACGTCCTTACCTGAAAGAATTAACGAAATCGATTTCTCTTGTATCTCTGTTGGTCTTTCAAACCCTTCTTCTTCTATTGATTTCAAAATAGGCTCAATGACACCTAAGTCCTTAAAATCCTTCATTTCATATTCAAGAAAAAAGTCTACTGCTTTCTCTTATTTACCTCTCTATATTATAGCTACTAATTATGAGTATATAAAGGTTTAAACTTTCCTTCTTTTCATTTGTTCCTGGTTCCATACCTGGCACCCTTTACATCCTCTAATAAGCTGGCAAGTTGATATACTATTAAGCGGTTATGCGTATCTTTATAGATTATGAGCATATCGTTATCGAGCGGAAATCGCGGTATTTGTATGGCGGATTCAACGGACCACGAGGTCAAACAAGATTAAAATCAAAGATATCAAAAGCTTTATATATTACCTTTTTCATATGGGTAATTATGGCAATGACCATACCCGAAGTGATAATAACTACGGATTCGGAAAGTATAGTTTTTTATGATATGCGGCGTAATAGTTAAAGCGCACACACATATACTCAAACTTCTCAATGCATTAAGAGGCGTAAATGCGGCTCGCCGGCGAGTTGCGAAATGGGAGTCAGTCCTTGGAAGATGAAGTAAATCTGCTGAAGGGGGGAAAGGAAAGTTGAAATTCGGGCTAAAGATGCTGGGAAAGAAAAATGTCGGCGCAAATAGGGATACGGAGAAAGGGCATAAAAAAGCGGAGAAGAAAAGAACCAGGATGAAATGAAAATTGCATGCGTATATGACGTAATCTATCCCTATGTGATAGGCGGGACAGAGAAGAGAATCTGGGAGATTTCAAAGCGAATAGCTAAAAAGGGGCATGAAGTGCATTTGTTTGGTATGAAATACTGGAAGGGTGCGGATGTTATAATAAAAGAAGGTGTTTACCTGCATGGCGTTTGCGAACCAAAAGAGTTGTACGTTGATGGGAGAAGGTCTATAAATCCTGCGATATATTTTGCAAGTAAACTCCTCACGCCTTTACTAAAAGGAGATTATGACCTCATAGACTGTCAAGGTTTTTCGTATTTCCCTTCTTTTTCTGCAAAGATTTGTTCTGCAGTGAGGAGAATTCCATTATTAATTACCTGGTGTGAGGTATGGGATGATTACTGGTATGAATATCTGGGTAAAAAAGGCATATTTGGGAAAGTGATAGAGAAAACAACCACGCATTTAACTGATAAAATGATTGCTGTTTCAGAAAGAACGAAGAATGATTTAAAACGGATCGGAGTTAGGAACAATATTGAAATAATCCCAAATGGGATAGATTTTGAATTGATAGGACAGATAAAAGCATCAGACGAAGAATCCGATGTCATATTCGCCGGAAGGTTGATCAAGGAGAAGAATGTGGATGTTCTGATTAAAGCGGTAAAGTTGGTTAAGAAGAAGGTGCCAGAAGTGAAATGTAAGATCATCGGTGAAGGTCCGGAGAAGAGTAAGTTGGAGAAGTTGGCGTATAATTTGGGATTAGAATCTAATGTTGAGTTTACCGGATTTTTAGGTGACTATGACGATGTGATTTCATATATGAAGTCATCGAAGTTACTTATGTTGCCTTCGACCAGGGAGGGTTTTGGAATCGCAGCGCTGGAGGCAAATGCGTGTGGGTTGCCGGTCGTTACAGTAAATCATAAAATGAATGCGGTATGTGATTTTATAGAACACGATAGAAATGGCTTTATCTGTGAACTTTCAGAAACGGACGCTGCGGATAATATACTTCGGGGGCTGGATGAAGGGGCAGCTATGGCGGGGAGCTGCATAGAGAATGCGAGTAGGTATGACTGGAAGCGGATATTTAATTTGACAGAATCCGTCTATGAAGAGGCAATTACTTAGATACAATACTAACATGGGGTAGAAAAGATTGATGTGATACCTGGATGCGATATTCCATCCCATCCGGAGTCATATTTGCCAATAATGGAGATATGATTGCACCTTGTGGAGTTCCTGACTTGGTGTGATTCAAATGACGATTGTATTCGTATCCTGCCTTCTTCATAGCGTTCTTATTCTGGTTAGCAGTTGATCTGAGCTGGGTTTTCGGATTTTCCCACGTTGTCCTGCGAGCTTACCACGCAAGCCTTACCCCTAGCGTGTTCCGCAGTAGGATTACCTCGAATGGAAGGGGTGGCCGCAAGGGCAGTCCGCGATGCAACTTCTTGTCAACAGACTGAGTTTTAGACAGTGCCCCAACAAGCTTAAAAAGTACATGAAGTATGCATGCATGTATCAATCCCTTAACCGGAGACATATGGAGTTCTCCAACATCTGAAATCCCATCTCCCATCTCTTCATCGTAACCATACAAATACTACGCGGCCTATTTATTTCTCACATTCAAAAGGACTAAGGTAGGGTAAAAGATGAAAAAAGGTAGCACTTATAGTGATGCGAATAGGCTAATAGAAATCTTTGATACGACATTGAGGGACGGAGAGCAAACACCTGGGATTTCGTTTACTAAAGAGCAGAAGGGCACGATTGCAAGGCTCCTGGACACGCTCGGTGTGGACATAATAGAAGCAGGGACGCCGATTGCGTCTAAGGAGGAGAAGGAGGTAGTTCAGTATATTTGTAATGAGGGGCTTTCGGCAAAAATATGTGGGTTAGCAAGGGTCTTAACGCAGGACATTGATGCCTGCATTGATTGCGGGGTTGATATGGTCCATATATTCGCGCCCACCTCCGCGATTCAGCGTGAGCACACGACAAAGAAGAGCGAAGCGGAAGTACAAGAGCAGACCTATGAGATGACGAAGTATGTCAAAGCACATGGATTTATCTGTATGTTCTCGGCAATGGATGCTACACGGACGAGTTTAGATTATCTAACGGAGATATACAAAACAGCGGAAGAAGCAGGTGCAGACATCCTAAATGTCCCTGATACAGTGGGCGTAAGTGATCCCTTCGCCATCTTCGAGCTTGTAGAAGCGATATATCGTGTGGTGAAGACTCCGATTAGCATACACTGCCACAATGACTTTGGTCTTGCGGTGGCGAACAGTTTAGCGGCTGTGAAGGCGGGTGCGTCTGAAGTTCAAGTTTCTGTGAATGGGATAGGAGAAAGAGCGGGAAATGCAGACCTCGCTGAGACCGTGATGGGTTTGAGTTCGATATACGGTCTAAAAACGAACATAAAGACCGAGTTTTTATTTGAGACGGCGAAGCTTATTGAACGTTTAACCGGGATAAAACTCCCGGTAAATAAGCCAATAGTGGGAGATAATGCGTTTTCTCACGAATCCGGGATACATGCGCACGGCGTAATAGAGAAGAGCGATACCTTTGAGCCTGGTATAATGACGCCGGAGATGGTCGGGCATAGGAGGCGGATTGTTCTTGGGAAGCATACGGGTAAGCACTCGGTATTGAATAAATTGTCAGAAATCGGTATGTCACCCACAAAAGAGCAAATTGAAGAGATTCTCGAACGCGTAAAGGAACTTGGAGTAAGCGGTAAACAAGTCACTGATGATGACCTATTTACAATAGCAGAAGTTGTAACCGGCGAGGTATCAATGCATGAGCGTATAGTAACGCTAAAGGAACTCTCTGTTATGACCGGGAATAATTTGATACCGACTGCATCGCTGAAAGCAGTAGTGCGGGGGAAGGAATGCAAGAGTGCACAGATGGGTGTTGGTCCTGTGGATGCCGCGATAAAAGCTATTCAGGAGATAATAGGCGGAGAAATAGGTGGCGACATCGAACTTAAAGATTTCCGGATAGAGGCGATAACCGGTGGTTCCAATGCTCTCGCGGAGGTGATAGTGGGGGTGGCGAAGGGTGGAAGAATGGTAACAGCAAGGGGTGCGCGCGAAGATATAGTGATGGCTTCTGTAGAGGCAATTACCAATGCGGTGAATCGGTTGATGCAGAAATAACGTGATTTGTTAACCGCCTGGACCTTCTTGTCGAAGAAACGGTCGTTGTTGAGATTAAGGCGGTTAATCGCCTAGCACCAATTTATCATGCCCAGTTGCTCTCCTACCTGAGACTTTCCGGCTACAAAGTCGGCTTACTGATCAACTTTAATGAAAAGGTTCTGAAGAACGGCATACGCCGGGTGGTGAACAACTTTCCTGATGCCTCTGCGCGCTCCGCGTGCTCTGCGGTAAATGAAATGTGACCATGTCAACTCAATAGACAAAAGCAAGTAATTGCCCACCAATACCATTCTCAATTGCTTTTTCATGTGACATCACACCTTTTGAGGTTGTAACCACAAGCATACCGAAATCCCTTGCGGGTAGTAGTCTCTTCTCCCATTTCTCATATTCAGTTGCACGGACGTAAAACCGTGGTTTTATTGCATTGCAATCATTTATCTTACCTCCGAGCTTCACATGAAAGATACCCGATTTCCCATCTTCTACGAATCCAAACTCCTTTATATACCCGCCTTCTTGCATTACTCCCAGTACATTACCTATCAGCTTTGAAGCAGGTTTTATCACGCATTCCATCTTTCCGACTCTCTCGGTATTCTTTATGTGCGAAAGCGCATCTGCAAGCAGATCATTTAGCGACATTTTTTTTCTCCATTTTTAGTTATACTTCCTAAATCCAATGTCCTTTGCTATCTCTCGGAAACACTGACGACAGAGATAAATCCCATATCTACGAATCAGGCCTCTACTCCTACCACACCGTCTGCATGCGTTCGCGCCTCGTCCAAATTTCTTCTTCCGCTCTTTTACCATTTTACTTTACCTTTCTCTTACGTCGCCATAGTATAAAAACTTGTACCCATCATTCAGCCAAAATCTTCTCCAAATCTGCATAAAACTGTATCACTAGCTTGGTCACCTCATTATCTTCACTCAACGTAAACATTCTTATCTGCTTACCTATTTTGGCTTCTTTCACAATATTCAAATCTAAAAGCGGCTCGATCACACGTGCAACGCTGGAATGAGAAAGCCCGGTTGCCTCTGCGATTCCCGAAAGATACGTTGTCATACCACGATTTGTTATTAAGTGCTCCAAAACAATAAGCTGTGCATTCCTTCCGAATATCTTTTCAAGTCCATCCATA
>CAZOEM010000058.1:0-10930 GCA_964578735.1 uncultured Halobacteria archaeon
GCTGGGCGCAAGGTTCAGTTCTGAGGGGGCGGCTAACCTTTCCTCAGGTTGGATTTTCACTAACTGGATATTATACATTTAGCTCGGCACCCCATTTTTTTCTCTTTCACCTTCTCAAAAACACCTTCCGACAGGAAATTTAAATCATCCACACTTTTTCAAAAATGTGGATGAGGAACTCCCGGGGGATAGCATAAACCTGCGAATTCTGCTCGGTAAATATGATCATTCGTTCACCGAAATGGTTATCCTGGATCAGGCAATTTCGATATTCTATTATGTTATAGTTACACTCTTTTTACGTAACAACCGATTATAACTTATTGCAAACCTATGTGCGTCATCCCGTACCTGCTGTATAAGCTTCAATGCTTTGCTTCTTCTGTCCAAACGCAGAGAGAACGTCAATCCGGGCACATACACCTCTTCAAACTTCTTCGCTATTGCTATGATGGGTATCCGCAAACCGAGTTTACGGAGCTCTGCGTGTGCCGAATTCAACTTTCCGATGCCGCCATCAATAACAATCAAATCAGGAAGCTCTGACTCTTCCTTAACCAACTTCGTATATCTCCTCCAGACAACCTCTGCGATTGCGCCTACATCGTCTATTCCGTCAATCGTTTTGATCTTAAACCGTCGGTAATTACTTTTGGCCGGCTTCACATTTTGGAACTGCACCATTGACCCAACAGTAGAAGTGCCGGAAAGGTGCGAGATGTCAAAACTTCCGATTACAGCCGGTATCTCAGTAAGATTCAACTCGTTCTTGAGTGCCTCAAGTGCTTCCTCTTCGGAAAAGAAAGATAGTTCTATATTCTTCAACACTAACACCAGTAAAGCTTTATAACAATCACAGATTATGTAATTATGATGCCTACCATATCAGTTAGTGAAGATGTAAAACAGGAGCTGTTAAGATTCGCTTCCAAGTTACAAATGAAGCTGGAGAGAAGTGTGGATTTCGATGAGGCAATAAAGTTTTTGCTGAGAAGCAGAAAAGGTAAGAACCCCAAGCTTTTGATGGCTGCCTGCGTATCCGGAAATAAAGAAGAAGTCTTAAATGAGCTATACGAAGAGAGGAGAGAGGATGAGGGAAGATATAGCAGGTACTTTCGTGTTTGATGCAGGTGTCTTGATAGAGCTGCTTTTACACTCCGAAAAAGGCGTATCTCTTCGTGATGCACTGTTGAACAATCTGATTGAGGCACATACGACAGAGGTTGCAATTTGTTGAAGAATAACTTGAATGCGTGTATAAAAATGACGCCAATACAAAAGGTAAATGTTCTGGTAATTGCTGCTGATTAACTTCGAAAATTCCACTTGTTCTTTCAGACAATTTACACTTTTTCCCATAAAAGATAAGAAAAACCGGTTCGTATGTTCGAAGTGCAGGGGGGTTTTTTTTTAGTGGTTGAGGGCAAAGAGATAGTTAAATTATACAACTCGTGTATCGAATACAATTTTAAGAAGAAACGAGAACCATTTTTTTCTCTTTCACCTTCTCAAATGTTTTCGGGTCCACAGCGACTTCTACGACATCATCTTTAACGATAAGTTTTGCGTCTACTTCCTCCAAAAGTTCCGCCTCTAAATCCCATTCCTCGATCTCAAAAACCCCTTCCGGCAGGGAATTTAAATCATCCACACTTTTTATCTTTACTTTTTTCATTGTTGCCTTTTTTTTCTACTTTTTATTTCCCACTCTTTCGATATAAACTTTTTTCCTCATTGGTGCTTTCTCTTGCCGTAACCAATAAATATACTTCTCCCCTTCGCTTCAAGACAAGGGATAGGTATCTCCCCGTGTCCGTCTTGCCATACAGAATGTATCTCTCTTTTGCCTTTTTCAAAAAATGAGGATGATTTAACAACTGAAGTATCTCTCTCCTCTCAACATCATGCCGGGAGACATGCTTTTCTGCGTTTTTTGTTACGGCCACTCTTAATTTCATTCACAAAAACCTTGCTAAGAACTTTGGATTTAGTAGTATTTATCTTTGGTGTTCCGCATTTAAATGCCTCCACTAGCTACTTAGGGAACACACAAATAATAATTTACCAGAACTGTATCATTTTTCAAGAATTTTTAAGACACCAATTAACGCTGATTAACACAGATTTAAAGTAGTGTATTGATTTTTGATTGTATATTTTTTGAGGTATACTTTTTCTGCCACCGAGTACACCGAGGGCACCGAGTTATTTTTCCTCTGTGGCCTCTGTGGTCTCGGTGGCTATAATTTTTGAATCTTTTTTGATTTTAATTCTATGATATTTATCAAAACTTTTTGGATAAACTATTTACTGGGAGTTCCCTTACCCGCCCCACTTTTACGCCTCTGTGCAATACCCACTTCTGTTGTCTTTTTCGATATGATTTCATAGAGAACGGCAAGTTTACCTTCCTTCTTCCTCAATATCCTACCTAATCGCTGCTTATATTCCCTCTTACTTCCGCTACCACTCAATATAACAGCAACAGAAGCTTCCGGTACATCAATGCCCTCTTCCAGAACCTTAGAGGTAACAATCGCATTGTATTTCCCTGTCCGGAAGTTATCCATAATTTCCGCGCGTTCTTCTTTCTGCGTGGTATGTGTAATAGCAGGTATGAGGAACTCGCGAGAGATAGCATAAACCAGCGAATTGTGCTCGGTGAATATGATCATTCGTTCACCGAAATGGTTATCCAGGATATGAGAAAGCGCATCTAACTTCGAGTTCGAGTTCAAAGCTATCTGTCTCGCTCTGTTTCGCGCCAGCAAAGCTGCTCTCGCACTTGTGTCGCGACCACTTCTCATAACGAGCAAGCGGAAATTTTTTGGTGATTTCAATATTATGTTCCTGCTCTTCAGGAAATCAGTGAATATGTCATGGTATTTTTCGTATTCCGACCGTTCAGCCACTGTTAAATCAGTAACGATCCGCTTCGTTTTGTATTCAGCTAAATGCGTGCCTGTTAGTTTTTCCAGACCTATTTCATAGACCTTTCCGCCAATAAGTCTTTCGAGCTCTTCATGCAGTCCATCTTCCCGTTCATACGTTGCCGTCAACCCCAGCCGGTAAGGGGCGACAAACAGCTCCGCTATGCTTGCGTATCCAGGCGATGGCAGATGATGAACCTCATCGAAGAGCAAGAACAGGAACTTGTTTCCCAGCTCCTCAGCCCGCAAATACGCGGTATCGTAGGTTGATACGGTTATAGGGCCCAATATATGCTTTTCGCCACTGTATGTGCCAATTTCAATACTGAATTTCTGTTCCAACTCGTTTTTCCATTGCTTTACCAGTTCCAATGTGGGTACGACTACAAGTGTTGGAACATTCAGCATGCTAATCGCCTTTATGCCTATTACTGTCTTGCCAGCGCCAGTGGGCAGAACCAAAGCCCCGCTTTTTGTTTGTAGCCATTTAGCTACTGCATCCTTCTGATAGTCACGCAAGGCCAACTTACATGCTAAATTCGGCATTGGCATTAAGTCTGGAACGTTATCCACATAATCGAGCCCGGATAGATTTAGATATCCTAGCACGTCCTTATAGTACATGGACGCGCACCTATAGCAGCCCACACGAGTATCCCAAACGGTATGCGGCAGCTTGAAATTGCTCTTTATTACTATCGTACCGTGCTCATAGCTTAATGTTATGATGTCCCTTTTTATTACTCCATGATCATTCTTTTTCGTGTGCATGTATGTGGTGAAAGTTTAAAAGCAACACCAATATATAATACAATGGGTGATACAAAAATGCCAGAAGACAACGTGGTATATGTCGGGACGAAGCCTATGATGAGTTATGTCATGGCGGTAGTGACGCAGATCAATAGCGGCTCTGACGAGGTAGTGGTAAAGGCGCGAGGCCGAGCAATCGCAAAGGCCGTGGATACCGCAGAGGTAGTGAGGGCTAAGTTCGTGCAGGGAATGGAAGTGAAGGACATAAAGATAGGGACTGAGCAAATATCGGGAGACGAGGGATATAAGGCGAACGTCTCGTCAATTGAGATAACATTGACAACAAAGGCATGAACTATATTCCACCGAAGTATTAATACTCTTCGGTTAGCGAATGCTTTCGTCGATAATTTGATCTTCAATTGCTATCGTGACTCATGTTTGAGTAAACAAAAAGGTAAAAATCTTGTATTTGTTTAGCTCCTTTTTATAACCACCCGATTACACAGATTTTCACGAGAAAAAGAATAATATTGACATAGTTTTGGTACACTGTTAATTACTTTACACCATAAATATTAATCCCAAGTTCTTGTGCTAATCTTGTGAAATCTCGTGGTTTTTTTAGTTAGCTATACAAATACAAAATCTTTTTATATCTCTTTATGCTTAGTAATTTCACAGACTGGAAAATAGTGGAGAAAGGGGGATAAGAAATGACGGCTAAGTGTAGTGGGAAGGGGTTTTTGGCCTTTTTGGCATTATGCGTTATCTTGCTTGTGGTGTTGCCTTTTATCTCAGGTGCATGTCCCACGGGCGTTAGTGGTGGCTGCAGTGATGATGCCGCTTTTGGGGCGGCCCTTAGCGCAGGCATGGAAATCCCTAATGGAGAGACAAGCATGCTGGCAGACTCAAATGTTAGCGAGCGCGAGATGTTGACATACACAAACGCGGAATACGACTTTTCCATTGGACATCCTCATGACTGGACAGTGCGAGAAGACCTCCTAGGCACAGAGGTGATATTATCCGGGCTGATAGAGGATGATTACATGATAAACGCGAACGTAATAAGAGTAGAACTACCAGCAGAGATGACGCCATACGAATATGCAAAAGCCCGTAGAGAACAGTTTCCTAACCTCTGGGCAATCGTTGATATATTCAACGACACAATTAATGGTGAACCTGTTTCGGGGCATATAATTAGTACCACAACGGAAGAAGGGATTAAAGTTAAACATATGCAAGCATGTTTTGTACGTAATACAACGGTTTATGTAATTGGTTTCACTGCTGCATCGAGTACATTCGACGCGGCGGAATCGGATTACTTTGTGCCCCTGTTACAAAGCTTTAAGTTCATAGAAGAAGAGGCAGGAATAGAGATTTCCATAACAAACCGGCCTGAGGTCTTGGAAGGTGGAAATTTCACTGCAACTGTAACAGTGGATAATGTTAGTGACCTCACAATTCTTCTGTTTAAGCTGAACTATGATCCTTCGGTCATAGACTTAATCAACGTCAAAAATTTAATCAACATCGAAAAGGGATCTGATAGTGCAACCGCTAGTTGCTCTAGTTGGCAGAGTTCTCAAGATAACGCTAAAGGCACAGTGCAAATTATCGCTTACTCGGATCCATTGGGCACTCTAGTTAACGGACCTGCGGAACTCATAAGGCTAGAGTTCTATGTTGTTGGATGCGCAGGAGAACAAAGCGCTCTTGATATTCAAGGAATTATGGGGAATTCCGCTATGGAATCAATAGAAACGATATGGGTGGACTCGGAGGTTACAGTCACGTCCGGAGAATATATCTGAGATGGGTTAGCGGAATTAGTTATCCTTTAACCTCGCTAACCCCAGATTTCCCATACGCCTTCTGCACTACTATTACATGAACGCTTGGATCGATTACGCTTAACTGGCTTGGCGTGATCAACAGACATTCAGATTCTTTCATTGACGAAATCATCATCTTATATATCTCTTCTCGATTCCTCGGGTCCATGTGTATATCGAATTCGTCCACCGCTCGGAAAGGCGACCGAAGCAGTTGCTGGATGGCTAAAAGGAAAGCCATTATCGACGATGTCTTCTCCCCTCCACTCTGCGTATAATAATCGAACAGGACCGGGGGAGAGCCTTTGAACCCAACAAAGAGTTCTAAACCCGCGTTTTCCAGATCGCCATCCTCGGCATTAACCACCCGTGCTAACCCCGTAGCACTTATAGCAGCCAGAATTTGCTTAAATGAATCGTTAATAGAATCTAAGAGGTCTGTAATCGCTTTACGCCAAATTTTATTCCTCGATTTGAGTTCCTTCAGACCCTCTCGTTTATTCGATGCTACAATCTCCGATTTCTCTTTCAATTCATCAAACAACTTCGAATAATTAAAATATACCTCTTCCGTCTCTTCCGGTATCTTGCCCAGAGCGTCTATTTTCGCGCCTACCAAATTCAGCTCATTCTCTATTTCGCTCTGTTTCCTTTCCGTTTCTATTCGTTCACCCGCTTTCTTCTTCAACGATGCTAAATCAGCCAACTTATTATTCGCTTTCTCCAGCTCCAATTTTATCGTTTTTATGTCCGTTTCGAGCATCTCGCGCTTAAACTTCAGCACCTCGTCCTTTACGCGAGAAGTAATATAATTCTCCAGGTTAGATTCCAGACTTCGGTCAAAGGCACCGAGTTCACTTTGCACCTTCTTTATTGCTTCTTCCAGCTCCTCCGCCCTTATCCTCCTCTCTTTTTCCCTTTCCTTTAGTTCTGCCGCCTCTTCTTTCTTCCCTAGTTCGCGTAGCATCTGTTCCTTCTCGCGCAGATGGTATGTCAAGAGTTCAAATTTCGTCTCTTCTTTCTCTAAATGTAAAAGTTCGTAAAAGTGTTCCCTGGAGTTGATCTTCCACGAGTCGAGTTTTTTCCGCCATAACTTTATCTTCACTCTTGTATCTTCCATCTCCTCTGAGCAAGACAGAAGCGCATATTCCTTCACTTTGAGCCGCTCCTCAAGCTGCTTTGATGCCGCTTCCTGTTTTATTACACGAACCCATATAGCCTCTCTCGTCAGCCATTTTCTTCGCTCCTCCAGCTCGTCCCTCTGCATATACTTCTCGTGCATCTCTTTCCAGTAGCCAAGGCTCTCTTCTGCTCTTCCTAGCAATTCGGAAATAGACTCATCTTCACTTATGATGGATTCAAGCCGTTTCTTCGCTTCTAGCACCTTCGCCCGATAAGAGCCGAAGCCAACAGCATCCTCTAAAAGCTTCAGCTTCTCCTGTGGTGAGGTCAAGCAGAATTGTTCCATTGTGTTTTGATGCATTATTATCAGCATATTATTCGGGTCTAGTCCAAAACCACGGAACAGCCTGGCAACTTCTTCATAGCTCACCTGCTTGTAATCCGCTTCCCACCAGTAATTCCCATCGCTCTTCAGATACCGGGACAGCAGGAAAGTATCGGCGTCGGAAAAGCTTATTGGTCTTTTTCCGTTCTTCGCTTCGTTATCGAACACTAAAGTAATCCTTCCGAGTTCCTTTCCCCGTCTTATCAAATCCCTCAGTCTTCTACTCCGTTCGGTATATATCTGACCTAAAGCGACCGAAATAGCTAAAAGAATGGATGATTTCCCCGCGCCGTTAGGACCCGAAATCAGATTGAGCCCCTGCTTCAGCGGTATTCGCGCATATTCATATGACATGAAATTTTCTAATATTATCTCCTTCAGCCAGATGTCGGGCTCTGAGTCGGTAGATTTAGGCATTTTTGCGAGCTTTGCGGATATAACGATTTTATTTTGTTGAATGTAAATGTTTTTTGAAAGAGAAGTTTTTATTATTACTAAATACCTAATAGCAGTGATAATGATAAAAAAAGTAGGATTACGAAATTTTAGAGGATTAAAAGAAGAAAAGAGCTTGAGCATTTTTCTGTGCTTAGGTATGGCTGTTCTACTCGTGCTTACACAAGTAATAGCCGTACTGCTTGCCACGCTCAACATAGAGCCGGCTTTTAAAGATCCTGCGTCTATGTGGAATATAGTATATTTCATTATCCTCATCATAGGGTTTACAGCACTTATACTTCTCGTGCTCAAATTCGGGGGCGATAAACTTGTTCAGTTCATCATGCTCGCTGCGGTGGCAGTAACGATATATCTTGTGATGGCTATTCTTATTCCTTATGGCTATGTCCCGATAGTTATCGCTATCGCACTTACTGTTTTTGTATATATATATCCTGAATGGTATATCCTAGATGTGGTGGGATTGGTAATTGGAGGCGGTGCGGCAGCGATGTTTGGTGTTTCGCTTGATATAATCTCTGTAATACTCTTAATGATAATATTGGCGATATATGATGCGATTTCTGTGTATAAGACGAAGCACATGGTATCAATGGCGGAATCCATCGTGAAGATGCGATTGCCTATCCTTTTTGTACTGCCGCGGAAGCGGAATTTCTCACTACTGAGAGATAGCGATAAGGAAGAAGCGTTCTTCATGGGGCTTGGCGATGCGATTATACCGTCTATGTTGGTTGTGTCTGCGTTTGTGAATCCCGAATACACAAGTGCAGCACCTGCGTTGGGTGCGGCACTAGGGACTTTAGCGGGTTATGCGGTACTGAGCAGAATTGCAGGCCGGGGGAAGCCGCATGCCGGTCTGCCGCTTCTCAATTCCGGTGCGATAATAGGTTTTGTCATAGGACTAGCTGTTTATTACCTTATGTAAAAAAAGTAAATCACCAGTTACTGAACTTTGACTTTTGCTCTTTTCTTTTCTTTTCTTTTTGCATTGTTTGCACAATAAAATAATCCACCGATTTTTGTGCAGATACCTATCTCCGGCTATGCTAACGCGATTTTATTACCGAGCATTTCTCTTATCAAGCTATTTCCTTCTTCTTTAAATTCCTCTAGCTCTTCTATAGTATATGGAAAAATATCAACGCCAATATTTAGGTTACTGAAAGAATCCATAAAATCCGTTACCCTATCTATAATTCTCTTTTCGCTTTTTTTGAGAACAATTAAAACATCGGCATCACTACCTGGAACAGCCTCTCCCTTGGCCAAAGAGCCAAAAAGGAATATCTCTAACACGTTATTATCCCTCTTTTTTAATTCTTCAGCAGCAGTTCTCATTTTTTTCATGATAGTACCAGTATCAAGCGATATTATCCTTACAGAACCTGATGATCGTATCCGCATATTCAATCGCCTCCTTTGCCTCTTTTTCTGTAAAGTAATCCACAGGTGCACCGGTATCGAATCCGTTTGGATATCGTGCGGGGATATAATATTTATCCAATATCTTAGCGCCTTCCATTAAATCGCTGGTCTCAAATGAATCACTCAAATTTTCTAATAATTCTCTTATTGAATGCCCCCATGCTAACTGGTGTAAATGCTGATAGAGTGCTTTTAACGCCTTTTCAGCCGCCTGTTGGGCAGAAAAACACACCCACTCGTAAAATCGTTCTTTTAAATCCATCCGGGAGTGCTCAAGGTCCCTTTCTGCTTGTTTAAGCCAATCTTTAGTTCTTCTTGCCATTTCTATGTCCTCCCATTTGCCACTCGTACAATTAGGAAATGTTCGCCTTTTACACGCCTCCACCCACTTCTAACGTTTATCCATTTTGATCATTTGTAGTTATTTATAATTGTAGAGTTTTTTTTTAAAAAGCCCATCTACGAGTCCATGAGCATAGTTTATACAGCCAAAAGCAGTGAAGAAGTCACCTTTTTTAAGGTAATATTTCGTGTCTTCATAGTATCTCTTTGCGTTATCTACTACCCCTTTCTCATTGCCATGAAGCGATAAAGTGGCTAGATCAGCGATGCTATGTTCAAAAAGAGCTATGTCCTTCTTTATCCTGTCTGTTTCGCTCATCCGCTTCTCCTTTTACAACTACAAGAATATATTGATTTCAAGAAAGAATAAATTTGATAATCGGACTAAAGCAGATGAACGCAGATAATCAGGATTTTAAATATAATGTTTAGTTGATGGAGGAGATTAAAAATCATTGGAAAATGAATCGATCAAACGGCGAAGGTGAACATCTTGAAACGTCGCTTCTCGAATATGAACCGTGATCATGTAAGAATTCACCAAGCTCCGGCGTGATAAGTGCCTCTCAGAACCAAACTTCAGCGTTACCCTCCTTATGCGTTAACATGTCACGCAACAGATATACACTTATCTGTTATAGATTTATTAACTTCTAAAAAAAATATTGACGAATATGAACGAAATAAAGAAGATAGGGATAATCACAAGTGGCGGAGATTGCGGCGGATTAAATGCAGTTATCAAAGGTGTTAGTTCAATGGCGAATTATTATGACCTGGAAACTGTCGTTATACCCAATGGCTATGCCGGACTCTACAATCTTATTGATTTTGAAACCGATGACCTAATCAGTTTAGATTATATTCGCATGGGTTTGTTTCATTCGAATATAGCAGGCTCCGAAGCAGGGCATTCTCGTGTGAAAATCTCAAAATTAAAAGATGACGATAAATATGATCGCATTAAACAAGGACTTGATAAACATTCTATAGATGCATTAGTAGTAAGTGGCGGAGACGACACCGGCTCTGTTGCTCTGGATTTACTAAATAATGGCATTGCAATAAATCATGTTCCAAAAACAATGGATTCCGATCTTCAGCCATATAGTGTTGGTGGCGACTCAACAATTAATGCCATATCAAAAATGGCTGCGAATCTCAGAACCACTGCGAGAAGCCATAACAGGATAATGATTTTAGAAGTCTATGGCAGATATACAGGGCATGCCGCTTTTAGAGGCGGTATTGCAGCCGATGCAGATTGTATATTAATACCTGAAGTTGCCCCGGATTTCGATGTTATTTACGAAGATATGTTTGCTAAATACACAGAGCGAATAAGAAACTCAGACGTAAAAGCCGGCAGTTATTTGATTATCGTTTCTGAAGCACTAAAAGGGAACAAGCTAGAAGATGACGTTGACGGGCGCGGATTTTTAATAGATAAAACAAGAGGTGCTGATGCATTTGGGCACTATCCGCTTGCGGGTTCAGGAAAGACAATAGAAGCGGAACTAAAGAAACGAATGAAAAACGATGAGAAGATGAAAGAATTCATGGAGCAGGTGCACATGTATGTTCAGGACCAATATGAAATGCCCGAAATCCGGGTTATCAGACCAACACATCTGGTTCGGTGCGGCGATTCGTCCGCTTATGATGCT
>CAZOEM010000059.1:0-10795 GCA_964578735.1 uncultured Halobacteria archaeon
ATTTCTTTACTTTATTGGAAATGATAGGCGGGATTTTATTAGAAAACAATGCTTTCAAGCTACTTCGTTCCTTATTAGCGGTAAAAAGATTGAATTACACAAAGGATGGAATGGAACCTATTTTGGATTGGGATACTTATGCGCAGTTCATCGAAGTAAAAAATGATGAGGATGCGAAAGAGACAGGGCAGAATTTGATTGTTCCTCGCATTCATTACCTATGTCAATTAATAGAAAGTCAAGAGATTCCGTTTGAATATAATTTGAAGGGACGAATATTTGAGGTCAATTTGCTATACTTTGTGTATTCGGTTATACATCCTATGGGTCGTTATTCTTATTATTGGTCTCTGGAATCAAGTGTTTATTTGAGTGAGTCTTCCTCAAAGTTGTTTAAAGAGATAAAATATGACGAAACGTTTGGAAACACAGTAGCCCATGAGTTATTCAATATAAGTTATGAGGAACTTGTTGTAAAATTAGGAGAAGCAAAAGAGATTTTTAACACGGAAGTAATAGATAGCTTTCATATATCCAGGGTAAGTAATCCGTTTGAGGATTTTTGATGAACAGATGAGAATATACCTCCAGCCGAAAAAGCTCAGCGCAAAAAACTCGTAGCTCTGGTGGAGAACATGCTTGAACTGCAGAAGAAATACCACGCAACGAGAATGGAACGCGATAAAGAGCTCTATGAACGGCAGATAAGAATTGTTGATTCACAGATTGGCGGGCAGGTTTATGATTTGTATGGGCTGACGGAGGATGAGGTGAAGGTGGTGGATGGGGAATTCAAAATGAGCGCACTTCGAGAGAAAATATTTGAGCGTAAAGGCGAAGGGATTTTAAAACCAAAAACAGAAGATTCTAAATCCTTTCAATAACATCGATTAATCCCGTGTAGAACATTCTATCTCGGATTATTGGTGCAACTTCTCTGGGCAAACCATGCATATATCCTGTATACTCTTTACTGTTAAGCGAGAGTTCTATCGCCTCCTACACATCCCGGATCATCTTGTTACCCCCGAAAACGTAGTTGATTTTTTGCTTGCAGGTCGCAATGTCTGAATCGGCTATTATTTTTGTCATCATACCAAGGTCATACAAATCCTTGAACTCCCTTCTATTTCTATATGCTATTAATTTGTCTGCAAATAAATCTCCCAATGACGAACACTTAAATTGTAACTCCTTTTTGTAATCTGGATATTTACGGATTTTCAACTCAATATCCCTTAAGACCCAATCTAAAGCAGGTGGGTGATGTTTTAGATTTATCTGAACCTGTGTGTGAGTAAACATGCCTCTCACGATCTCCCGTTTTATTAGGTCGTCACGGTAGACAAATTCCCTATTTCTGCCTACCACCTTTGACATTACCAGCCCATAGAGCGTCACAGTGCCCGAAATTGGATCATATCCCTTAGGATAAAATTTACCGTAAACCAGGTTCTTTGAACTCTTGGTTTCATATCGGGTCTCAGATGCGGGAACTAACAAATCTTCATTCTCTAATTTATCATTTAATTCACGGAATTTCGTGAGAATAAAGTCTGGTGTCCTGTATCGGGTTTCAATGTTAAAATCGAGATCGATTGAAAATCGCTGGAAGTCTAAGGGAAGCAGAGATTGGATGCAGGTTCCACCTTTGAATAATAAATCCAAATCTGAGAACTCTTTGAGCACCTTTAGGGTATCATATACCCAAATCTGTATCTCAAAATCCATGGGATTAACACCCTCCTTTTTTGCGTACTCCCGTATCTTCGCGCCATTAAAGATTTCCTTACTCCAGAACAATGAATTAATATCCTCTGACATTTCTCTCAGCTGCCTTTAATGCGTTCAAAATGGTATCTGGTATTTCTCTATCCCCCTCAAGATACGTTTTCAAGTAAATCAAGACAGGCTTTTTCCGGCATAGCGTGTTAAACGCATCGTCTGTGAGATTTAAATCAATAGCCTTTAGAGCGTATTCAAATAACCTTCTATCTGGTAAATCAATCTCTTCTAAAATGATCTCAACGCCAGGTAAATTGAGATCACCATAAAATTTTAACCATCTGGGGTTATGTAATGCTTTTCTTAAGACTATAACGTCTCCTATGCCTAAAGCGTCAGCTATTATATTGCTCTTATTGCATCGTTTCGGAATTTTACTCGGCATGATTGTCGCATACATATTTAAATTCTCAGCTACTTTTTCAGCAATTTCATTATATCTGCTTTTAGGCAGGGCGATCTCTATTATCCTCTGATACATTGCATGATCCGTCAGATTATGGAGAAATAAGGCGGTTTCTCCTGTAATATAATAATCCCTGCCAAGAAGCCTATCCAATTCATGAAACACATCGGTTTTTTTCTTCTTCCAACAGCCTTGATTATGCGTGAACAGTTGATGTCTTCTTCTTCCTGGCTTCCACAAAACTACCCCTTTGCCCGTCAAAGTCCAGCATATTTTCTCTGCTGTGGGATAAGTAAGTTTGAGTGCCTCGGCTATATGGCCTATGCTAATCCAATCCTCAAAGTGTTTAAAGGCATTTACTATCTCCTCATCAACTTTTATTGTAAGGACGTTCATAGTGTATCTTTATAGAATTACATATTTAAATATTTAAAGATTCTGTTTAATCATATATATATGTGCGAGGTTGGCCAAAGGTGGATAAAAATTGTTGATGCGCAGATTGACCGGCTGGTTTATGAGTTGTATGAGCTGGCGAAAGAGGAGATAAAGGTGGTGGCGTAAAAATGAGAGAAAGCAAGAAGGTGGATGCGTCTGATGTTCCTAAGAACTATCCCAACATTGCCAAGATATTCACAAAAGAATGGTTTGAATCAGAGTTCAGGAAAGAGAAAGAAGAAATGCACTTGCTGGCAAGGGATTTATTATTAATTGATTACGAAGAATATGAAAGCGCACGTCTTCATATTGAGCACTTAGAGGATTATTTAGCGACTATGCAGGATGAGATTGCGCGAGACGAAAATAAAAATCATTTTTACAAGGGTCTAAGGAATAAAGATTTTCACAAATATCGAAGTACTTTGGCTGAAATTGAAATTGCTTCTCTATTTAAAAATATGGGATTTCAGGTCCAACTTGAGCCACCAATTCCTGATTCTAAAAGGAATGGAGACATAAAAATCAGTGATGATGAGACAGAAGTCTTTATTGAAGTTCGGACTATTAGAGGCAAAAAAGGAGAAATAGTAAATAAGGGGAAGTTGGTTGAGATAAGAAGAATGGAGTTTCATAGGCCAATTGATTTAGAGAATAAAATGGTGGATGAAATCCATGGATTATCTGGATTGTATCCTGGCATTGTTGTTCGGTATTTATATCCGTCCATTATCAATGATCGAGACATAGAAAAAGCATTCTACGACGGTATAGCTTGGATAGTAAATGGAGAGGTTGTACAGGTAGAGCCCGGAGAGTCTGCTATGGACAATACAATCATTTCTGCACTCTTATTGTATTCTCATTACTTTAGTGACGAATGTAAGATTCGTAAAGAATTATATCTAAATCCAAAAGCGAATATATCGTTACCTGATTCCATTATAACAAAAATAAGGGATAGTGGTATAGAAATTAAGGAAGAACCAATTGAGTTAGAACGGAATTATCGCTGAGGAGAGAAAGAAACAGCCTAAAAGTTAATGGTAGGTTTGGGATGTTAAATCAAGGAGATGAAAAAAATCATATAGTTTGAATGATAATATATACTTTAGTGAAAAAGAGCTGTGAAAGTGGGTGGCTTAGCGCAAATCAAAAGACAGCAATGGGGGAACTACCAGCCTGCAGCATAGACTTCTCAAATTTTGGGGAGGTAGCAAAACACGATAAACTCGTAGCTTTGGTGAATAACATGCTCGAACTGCAGAAGAAATACCACGATGCGAGAATGGAAAGGGGTAAAGAGCTTTATGAACGGCAGATAAAGATGGTTGATGCGCAGATTGACAGACTGGTTTATGAGTTGTACGGGTTGACGGAGGAGGATGTGAAACATGCACTCTATGTTAACCGATTTTATTTTTGAATACAAAGAGGTCATCGGGTTTATCAGTCTTGTAGTTTCTCTCGTTGTGTTCTTTAAACAATACACCATTTTATGGCACCCACGTTATCGATACAGAGTGATAGTATGCACAGGATTATTTATAGCTATCATATCGTCCTGGATGGGAGGCTTGTTTTCAAATACGGTATGTATTGCTTTCTTTCTTCTCTTAGCTGGCTTTGCCTTTTTGATGCACCGTTCATCAAAAAAGGTTTTATGGCCGTGTTCTTCACTTTTCAGCAAAATTAAGCTGCAAATAAATGCTGGTGACGATGCAGCCGCAGAGAAAAAGCTATCTCATTGTCGTTGGCTTTGTGTAGATCCGCTGATGAGATACGAATGGAACCTGCTTAATGCAAAAGCATATTCCATCCGAGAGGATTTTAGAAAAGCGTATGAAATTCTCCGCGATTTTAGTGAGCTATTTCTGTTTGAAAAAGAAAATGATTTGTTAACTGTTAAAAAAGCTGGCGTCCTCGCACAGTTAGGTAATTATAAGGGTGCTGCCACCTTAACTTCAGGACTCAAAAACGTTAAGGGAAACTTGGCCTTACAACGAGCAATAGTGGATGCTCTCTGTCAGGAAGTTCGGGGAGAGTTAGCGACATCCTCGGAAACACTACTTTCAGCATTATTAAATACTACAGAAACTGCGACAAACGAATTTATACCCAAAATTTACAACAACCTTGGCAGAATCCGAAAGATAGAGGGGAATACTACGGAAACACTGCTTTACTACGAAAAAGCAGCTAATGCTGCCGTCGAGATGGGCTACAAACATCTTATACATGTATCTTTTCAAAATATGATTCTCAGTTATGCATTGGAGAAAAAGTTTGACATAGCAGAGAAATGGATTGAGAAATATCACACCAAAATCGATGAAAATAATGCCACCGACCTGTTAGAATTTGACAATTTGATGTTGCAATATTTCCGGCAAAAGGAGGATAAGGAAAAATTACTTTCCGCGATCGGACGGGGACGTTCTTTATTGTACCCAAGGATGACGGAGCATCAAAAATTGGTATACGATATAAGTGAGTTGAGAATCCGCTGGAATTCGCAGTTATTAAGTCCCGCTTATCTCGCCCACATAGAGCATCAATTAGATAAATATCTCTTGTTAGATTTCACAGAGCGTTATCGAACCTTGAAGGAGATTCATTTTGTTTTAGAACGGTTGGAAGGGATGAATGCTTTGGGGCACTTTTTACCTTTTTTTGAAAGAGTTTCTTATAGTCTTAGAGGAATGAAAAGCGAGATTGAAAATTATCTTCTATCGTTGCCTGAATATTGTGTCAACGAAAAGTGCTATTGGTTGAAGGAATTAGCCGCTGTACAAAGGATAGATAGGAGAACTTATGATTTTGACCAGGTACTTCAGAGGTTGAACGATTTGAAAGATACACTGTTGAAATATGACAATTATTTGGAAGCGTTGACAGTGGGACTTGATATTAGCAATGAGGCGATATTTCAAAAGAAAAATGAAATTGTATGACAATCGGTTCAGCAAACCATAAAGGAATTGGGACGATTTAAAGGTCATCCAGTTGAAGCGGGATGCTTTATTCGGATTGCTTATTATGCTTTTGTTGTCGGACAATATCAGTGTGCTGGAAAGTATTTCCACCAGTTTGAGAAAACAAGGGTTAGCCCAAAGCATTTTGCTGATTGGATTCAGGCATATTATGCTTACTTAGTCCTTAAATTGAATTCTAATCCTAAGTGAGACCTTTAAAATAAAAAGCGTATGAAAACAAAATGTTTTCCGTTTCGGTTATAAGCGTGGAGAGTCCTAATGTTATTTCGCTTACTATTCCTAAGACATTTCTTATGCATATACTTATCTCCCTTTCACTCCACTCGAAGAACATTCCAAGCGTGTTCTCATATCTCATTTTCCTAATAAAAGCATCATTCGGAGTTTCAAAGTATTCCAGATCAAGTGCCTCATTGACACGGTCATCATACCACTCTGCAAACGCATAAGCAGTATCAAACCTCCACCTATGTCTTCGGTACTCCTGAAACCACCGCTCGATCTTACCGTTCGTTTGCGGATTATTCCGCTTCGATGGGATGTGTTTAACATCTCGAGCATTCAGATACTGTTTAAATCGACTTACGCCCTTCTTTTTCTTTTCACCGCCGCTTGCATAGAACTGACTGCCCCGATCAGTATTCACCGCAGTGATCTTCCCACGATATTCTCTCGCTATATCTTCTGCACGCTTAAACACACTTATGGCGTTGTCTGTGGTTGCATTGGTAAATTCACCAATAGAGAGGATATTCCTCGATGCGTCGTCCTCGTACGCTATCACCTGAATCCCCTCGCAATCAAGCCAACCAGCATGCACCAGTGAAAGACTGTGCTTTCTTTCATATCTGCATCTTTTACGCTTCTTCTGCTTTTTCAGATTAGGTCTCGCCAGTCCCACCTCAAGGAGATGCTGATGAATCTTGTTATGCGATATATTCCGTTTGTAATGCTTCTGGATCTGAAATCTAAGTAAACGGGCACACAAGAATGACTCATTATATGCATCTTCAATTATCTGCTTCTCCTCATCGCTAAGATGAGTTTTGGGTCTTCTTTTCTTATCAAGCATAGGATATTCCCCTGTTTCCCTATAATACTTCACCAATTGCGGTATTCTTCTCCTAGAGACACCATATATCGCTGCAACCAACTCTGTGCTTTCAACTTTGTTGATTACCTGTTTAACTGCCCATTTGATCTTTTTGTCCCTTAGCTTCACCATAAGTTGAGGTAAAACTTCTTGACGGAATAATTTTGGGACTCTACAAAAATTTCATATTTTTTCATTAGAAAGTTAAACGAAATTTGGCGTAAGCTTTTAATATCTTAAAAATATACTAAAAAATAAATACTATATTAGGGGGTGATAAAATGAGCAAAGGTAGAGACAGAATGGTATATCAAAGATCAGATGGGAAATGGGTAAATAAAAGAAACGATGCTTCTACGGCATCAAGCGTTCATGATAAACAATCAGAAGCAATGGGAGTAGCTAAGCAGATGTTAAAAAACCAAGGCGGCGGTGATTTAACTGTTAAAGGAAGAGATCAGAAGATAAGGAGCAAAGATACGATTGCACCGGGTAAGGATCCTCATCCGCCAAAAGATCGTGAGCACTAAAATTAGCACTTTTTTAATTTTTCGCCTAACTTCGCCTGATTAAAGCTTATCAAACAGGTTCTAATTAGTTCTAGTTGGTGGGGAATTTATATAATTAATACAAACTTATAAGTATAAAAGGAACATACACATTATAAAGAGACTAAATCATGTCTAAAAAACCAACAGTTATAAAATTTTTTGCACCTGTTATTGAAGTTACCATTAACACTTTGATGGATGCGATTGACCAGAGGATGAAAGAAGGGGTCTCTCATTTCACGATTCTTATTTCCTCCCCCGGCGGTTCTGTTTTTCACGGACTATCCGCTTATAACTATTTACGAGGGTTACCGGTAACTGTAACAACTCATAATTTTGGGAGCGTAGATTCTATCGCTGCCGTTTTGTTTTGTGGTGGAAGTAAAAGATTCTCAGTTCCTCAAGCAAGATTTTTACTTCATGGCGTATCTGCTATGTTTCAAAACGAACGCCTGGAAGAGAAACAAGTTGAGGAAAGACTGAATGGACTAAAGATCGACATAGAAAATATTGCAAAAGTAATAGCAGCTAACACTTCCGCTAAGACAATTGATGATATTAAAAATGCTATGCACGAACGAACCACACTTAATTCTGAACAAGCTAAGGCTTGGGGATTAATTCACGAGATCAAATCCGAGTTGTTTGAGTTAGAGTCTGAAGTTATACCGATACAGTATCAACATAATAAAGCTCAATAATAGAGTTGTAATAGCTTTTGAACCTGTTTCATCATCAATTCCGGCGAATCAATCGAATCCAGCCACCTAAAAGTTCGAAAATCGTCCCACCTCCTCCGCCAAACGGGACAAAACGGGAGAAAATCCCTGTTTTTTACATCATTTAAGCCTATTTTAGCGGGTTCGAAAATCTTGGCTGGAGAATCTATTGAATTACCCTCTTTCGAACTATTAGTCTCTTTGATCGCCTTTGATAGCAGTTCAAATGACTTTGAGAAAGTATAATTGAGCTTTCCATTATTAAGTTGTAATTTATCAAGCACAAGATTCAAAAGCTGTCTTTTTTCTTCTTTTGATGCTTTTAACTAAATCTCTTTTGACCTTTGAGAAAGCTCATAGAGGTTTATGCCGAGTTCATAATATTTGATATTAGCGTTAGAATGCCTTTGAATAGCAGAAGATATTTCTTCTTTCTCTTCTGAATATTGCTTTGCTTTTCTTTGATAAAATACTTCAGTTATCTTTCCATCTAATTTATCATCGTATAACCTATCTAATCTCTGCAATATCAGATTATATCTCTTATTAAGCTCATCTAAGGCAGATTTATGATAAACAATCTCGTCTTGATGGCTGTCTCTTAAAGCTTTATGAACCCATTTCAAAGCTATAAAAACCCTGAGAAAAAGGGGAAAATGGAAAACTCGAAAACTTTTTATATAGATTTTTTTTGGTATAAATATGATGTATGATCATTCACAGACAATAGGATTCTTTGATTTGGAAACACAGTATTTGTTTGAAGATATTGAACCACGATGGAAACAGATGATGTGGAGGGAAAAATCAACAATTCGAGACACTTTGACAAAAAAGCTGCGATTAGCTGTCGCTGGTTTAATGGACCATGAAGGGAATGTAAAAATCTTTACTGAGGAGAATATTGAAGAACTATTCAATGCATTAGAATCTGTTGATCTGATTATTGGACATAATCTATTGAGGTTTGATTACATAGTCTTGAGTCCATATTATTCCAGCATGGATGTAGTAGAAAAATTTCAAGAAAAGACCTTCGATACCATGAAGGAATTAGAAAAGGTAACAGGCATATGGACTGGACTAGAGGACCTGGGACAGCTAAATCTGGGTATCCACAAGTCTGAAGATATGTTAAAAATTCCTAAGATGTGGCGTGATGGGAAGCATGAGAAGGTTAAGGAGTATCTTCGAACAGATTTGGAAATCACCAAAGGAATCTACGATTATGGTAAAACAAGAGGAGAACTCAAGTATACCCATAAAGAATATGGAGAAATAAAAGGTGTAAGAAAAGTAAAGGTGCATTGGTAAAGGAGAACCTCGAGCAGAAAGGTCTACGGCGAAAGAAATGCCTTGCAGAATACGTTGGCACGGAATTATCACTGAAGCGAGACAAAAACAAGAGCATGCTCGAACCGCAGAAGAAACATAACGATGCGAGAATAGAGCAAGATAAAGAGCTTTATGAACGACAGATAAAGATTGTTGATGCGCAGATTGACAGGCTGGTTTATGCGTTGTATGAGCTGACGGAAGAGGAGGTGAAGGTGGTAGAAAAGAATCTTTAGATTTAAATACGAACAATCAGAATGAAAGGTGACATGATGAATTTGTGAGAATGGTATTCCCGAATTCAAAAGCCAAAAATCCACTTCGTGAAGAAGAAATTGAAATAATCGGTGGAATGTAAAAGTTTAAATAAACCAATAGTTATAATGTATTCAAAAGATACAAATAGAAGCAGAGATTTAAAAAATCACAAAAGAGGTGACATGACATGTCGATGGACGTAGACGTGATAAAAATAGAGATGGCGATAGAATTGTATAAGGAAGAGAGAATATCATTGAGTAGGGCGGCAGAAATTGCGGGCATGCCCACAGAAAGCTTCAAAAACATATTGGGGCAGAGAGGGATAAAAAGGATTGTTAAAGCACCGTCAGAGGATAAAATCAACAAAGGAGTTGAGTTACTCATTGGATAGGGTAATCACTCTGGATGCAGACATAGCAAGTGCGTTCGCAAAGATCAAGCGATTGGAATTGCTAAAAAGGTTGTTCTCAAAGCATCGCATTGTAATAACACCTGAGATTTATGAAGACTCAGATCATTATGGGAATCAGGTTTGCAGTCGAAAGAAGAAGTCAGGGAGATTATAACAGAGATTGAGAAGAAAGATAACACGAAGATAAAAGATATTGACGCAGTATTCAGGTGATTTAGTGTTTTAACTCTAGTTGTTTGTAGCTCTTTGGAGAGAAGATAACTCCGTAACTCATTCAAACACTTCTTTTAACTTGTAATAATGCCCCTTCTCTCTTTCATCCATAGCTTTCAAAATTTCAAAATGTCTTTCATATCCTCTTCTGTCAGCATCTCATCCCCGTTCAATATTAGTTCAACAGCCTCCTTGAGATTTTCGCGTGCTTCATCAATTGTTTCTCCTTGCGCATTTGCACCTGGCAACTCCTCAACAAAGGCTATCCACCATTTATCCGTCTTTTGGAAGACAGCAGTAAATCGACTCTCCATTTTTTACTCCTATGTACTACAAGGCTATTGGAATATAAATAGTATCCTCTCCAAATTGATTGGTAATAGACTTGGAGATATACCATTCCATAGAGTTACTCCCAGGTCGGACATACTATTCAGTCATACGCAGCTATCAATATTCTTTCTTGTACTTTCCGATATGTCCTGGAAAATATACCACATCCAAAACACAACATTCATCCTAATCGGTATCCAAGTTGTACTGATAATATTCTCATGATATGAAGTTTTGTTTAAATCCCCCCCTA
>CAZOEM010000060.1:0-10734 GCA_964578735.1 uncultured Halobacteria archaeon
ATCCTGGCAGTTGATCTGAGCTGGGTTCTCGGATTTTCCACGTTGTCCTGCGAGCTTACCACGCAAGCGTTACCCCCGGCATGTTCCGCAGTAGGATTACCCCGAATGGATGGGGTCGCCGAAAAGGCAATCCGCGATGTAGCTTCCATGTCAACAGACCACAAGATTACACAACACTTTTTCTTTTTTACAAAAAGAAAACCTGTGCTAAAAGAAAAACAAATAGTTTTTGGGTAAAGCTTTTTGCTTGCAAAAAGGTTTGTGTTAATCTTGTGGAATCTCGTGGTTTTTAAGATTAGCTATACGAATACCCCGCTTTTATTTTAACCCGTAATCGCACCCGCAGATTCAAATCGACTGCGCAGGAATTCTGAGTCTAAAGATGCAAGAAGCCAACCTGCACGAGGCCCCGAAGGCTTTTTCAAGAGCACCATATATATCGCCTGAAATAGCTCTTTTGTCTCCCTCTTTGTTGCAGAAGCAACATCGTATATCAGATTATGCCAATCTTCAGCGTTCATGCCATCCTCTATCTCCTGTGCTAAGCTCCCCAACGCCTTTCTTTGCAGCTTGGACAATTGCTTTAGTTCCTCTGTCGGGATTTCCAATTGCAATTCGAACTTCAGACTTGGAGGTGCATACGTCCGCAGCCAGTTCTCTGCATATCCTGCTTTTTTACGTATCTCCTCTAGTTCATCATCATCGCCGTGAACGGCATAGCCGCTCCTTTTGATGACTTCAAGAAGATTAGAGAATTCACCACGCGCAATTTGAACTAGTGTCAGGAGATGCCGGAATGGTATTTCTCCTGCAACGCCTCTGCCTATACCGCCTATCTCTCGTTCATACTCGTCTATCAAGTACAGTAGCGGTAGAGCGGGGTTAAATTCAATATGCTTATCCGGCCTCACACGCACGATAACATGCTTTAAAATCGCAGGTGGCACAGCTTCTACTATCTCATGCACCGGGATGTTCGTTCCTTTAGAGGAAGACATAGAAGTAACTTTTGCCTTCTTGCCTTCTCCTGACTGTGTCTTCAAGTGGATATGCTCAAAGGGGATGGGATAAGGCGCATCATAATTATAAATCTCTGTGGCTATTCGCTTTCCTGTGTCAAAAGAGCCACCTGGTGCGGCGTGATCCTTGCCAAAGGGCTCGATAGTAACTCCAAGTAGCTTCCATCTTGCCGCCCAATCCACACGCCATGTCAATTTACCGCCGCCGGTAAACGAAGCAACGCCTTTGTTCCCGCATTCGCATTCGTAATACGCTTCCTCCTTCTCTAGATCATAACCTGTTACAACTGCGGATGTGATTCGGCCACAAGCGTCACAGATCGGATTAAACGGCGTCCAGTCCTCGGACATTTGCCGTCCCGACACGTCCTCCAATATCCGTGATATTTCATCCCGTCTCAAAAACGCTTCCTTTATTACGTCTACGTACAGCCCTGACTTATACATCTCGTCCGCCCTATAAATCTCTACTTCTATCTCTAAGAGATCGAGAGAATCAAGGAACGGCTGTAGAAAATGATCGGCATAGGATAAATGGCATCCTTCCGGGTCCGGGATTTCAGACAAAATTTTCCCCACTTGCGTTTCGTATTCCTCGGGAAGGAACGGATATCGTCGCCGCAAAGGGTCAAAAGTATCAGCGACATAGATTAGTTTTGCATCCACGTCCATGTCCCTGAGAGCAGTATGTACCGCATCTCCAATGATTATCTCGCGCAGGTTACCCACATGTATAGCGCCGGAAGGTGTAATACCCGTAGCGACAACATGCTTAGTCTCGCGCCTACTATCTACGATCTCCTTTGCTATTACTTTAGACCAGTGCATTTTTGTAATAAAACCTTTCTTTCAAAAAGAAACCTTTACCAAAGAAATATTATTCATTATATTTGTTTTTTTTCACTTCTATGACTTTCCCATTAGCATCCAGCAGGAATTCGAGTAGAAGCCTATCTGCATTTGACGTTTTTGGGTTCAGACTCCTTCCACACACTCCACATTCAACGTCACAGCCCAATTCTATGGCATACCAGCTCGCATCTGCGTATGGCGTTCCACAATGAGGGCAGATACTAACAGCGACATCTAAAAAAGCTTTCTTCTGCTTCATGTGTTAAAACATTTGATTTCGTGCTTTAAAAAGTTCATTTTATATAAAAACTTTTAAGCGAGGGTTTCTAACCTAAACGTATGTCTGAGGTTATGCAAAGGGCACGGGGAATCTTTAAGGGGGCGGGCTTCAGTAGTCTTGATGATGCGGTATTTTCCTTCGCTATGCTTCTCGCCAAAGCGAAATTGAGCGAGTTTGAAGAGGAATGCGGGATATTCAAACGTAAATATGGCGATTTTGATGAATTTAAAAGAAATGCGGAGGGTGGCGAAAAGGAAAGCTTTGAGCGGTGGGACGACTACCTTGCTTGGCGTTTCGCAGAGGAAGCTCGAAAGTTCTGGAGCCAAGAAGTGCAGGGGCTTGACGCTCTCGCAACTGAGGTATGAATCTATAAAATGATTTTGTCCATTCAAAAATACCGCGGGTTCATTAAGAACTATGAAGTGAAACGATTTCGAGTCGCAGGAGATTCCACAGAGATTGTTATCATCGTGATGTTTATTGATGGTTCCATGCTTCATGTCCGCGATTACACCTTTGGTAGGGAACGTAAATATTCTTATCACTGGCAAGAGGGAGGTGAATTGCTCATTAGATGGGACAACGCCCCGCATTGGATGCACTTGCGAACTTATCCACACCACAAACATGTCGCTTCAGAGAAAAACATCCAGGAGTCGAAGGAACATAACTTAGCTGCCGTTATGGACTTTATCGTGAAGACCTTGGAGAAATGAACGTAGGGTCGTCATAGCGAAAATTACTCCTAAATATGTGTGATCGGTATTCACTCTATCCGGTTGTTTAAGGGATATTTTTCATTTCTGAAAAGCACCTGTTCTCACTTTCTCAATTATTTTTTGTAGTTCAAAGCAACTCTCCTTCAATCGCGATATTGTTTCCTCAGATAAATATTGCCCCCTAGAATGCATTATCGCATTACGAATCGGAATGAGATTTTTCAATTTTTTTACCAAATCTTCTGTTTCTGTTTTTCCTATGAAGGGACCAAAAATTATCTTTTTCTTCTCAATAATTTCTACATAAGTATGAAAGTCAACAAAATGCAATTCCGATAGTTTCCGCTCTTCTTTTAACAGGGTTTCTTGAATCCTCGATACACATTCCTTTCGTACACTGAGTTGAATACCCTCCCACCACCATTCCACCCCATACTTACCACTCAAAACTTCGTGGATTAGTTCCCTGAGCGTATTTTCAAGCCATTCTACTAGTGCGTGATTTAGCAATATTGGGTTATTTACCATTTTCATGGCTTTTTCTAAGTCTTTGGGAAACGAAACTTTAGACTCAATTCGGCTAAGCTCACTCAAATAATACTTGGCAAGCTCACTGCTTCGATTCTTCTTAAGAACATTATTAAATTCCGCTCTTGCATCAACATATCGCTCCACCAAATAGAATAACTCACCTAAATAGTAATGGGGAGCCCATAGCTCGGGATTCAATTCAATCGCTTTCTCAAAGCATATCCTAATTTTTTTAATATGTTCTGGAGACAGGTCATGCTTCCATGTGAAAAATTGTTCCTTGCCTTTTTTATAATAGTACATAGCATCTTCATCGCCTTTCACTTCCGCTTTTTCTATTTCCTTTCTTTGTTCTAATTCCCCATCTGTAGTCTCTGTTGATTTTTCATCATCTATTCCGAGATTAGCTAATTTATCTGCCCTTTTTATAAGCCCTTTCTCTCTCGGCAGGTGACTATATGTTACCCCTTTAAATCGCCTCTCTTTTTCTTTTACCAGAAGAAACAACTCGCCTAATTTTTCGTTTTTAACTCTGTATGCACCATTAAGTTGTCTGACCATCAACTCGCTGTCCGAAAAGCATTCAACTCGGGTTACGGAAAAATCACTTGCCAGCTCTAATGCTTTTATCAATGCCCGATATTCAGCAATGTTGTTGGTTGCATTACCAATAAAATCCATATATTCTTTTACTATCTTCCCTGATTCATTGCATATCACAATGCCTATGCCTGCGGGTCCAGGGTTACCCCTGCAAGCTCCGTCTGTGTATATGATCAACTTTTTCATCATAATTCCTTTTTTAAAAGATAAGCGCTAATTACATTTAGAATTTTTACTCAAAAATCCTCTTAAGTTACCCCTTGTTTTGTTATCCAATTTTTAGTACACTTCTTTCCTGAGCCCTTTTAGGGAAACTTTGGACATCTTTTAAATCTTCTAACACCCAGTCAAGCCCCATTGCAAATAGATTGTTTTTTATATTTTCTACGAACCCTTGTATCTTATCTCGAAGCGTCTTTATTTGAACCAGTAGGAAGTCATCGGAGGAGCCGTTAGTTACCACATTAATTATCTCCAACATGCTCTCGTAAACAAACTGATTTGTTAGAACTGATGTTTCTTCATAAGCTACTCTGATATTTTCTTTAAAATTTGTAATTTCTACATCTTGGTTATAAATCAGAATATCAAGAATTGCATCTATTTCCGCAAGTTCTTTCAGTGACTCCACAGTGTAGTATATCTTTGCTATCTTATTATCTTTAAATTCGTACTGATACTCCCAATTTCGTCTTCTCAGTTCGTTTTTTAATTGGGTAAAGAAAGGGGTTCCTTTATAGATCGTTATTGCATTTTTAACCGTCCGGTATGTGCATATTTTGTTATCGTAGAGAAACAGAAGGTTGCATTTGAGTTCATCTAAAGTTGTCCATGGATCAAACATTATAAAATAGGGGGTAAAACTGAGGTTATTTTTTCGCAATGTTTTTATTGCTGCGATATTGTCCGAAACTGTAACTTTTTTATTAAATCTCTTTAAAACCGCATTATTCCCAGATTCTATTCCAACGGAAACATGCCTGAGACCTGCCTTCTTCAGCTCGCTTAAAATATGATCATCTATGTCATCAGACCTGCAAGAGATCTCAAAAAATATATCTAAACCTCGACTTATAATCATATTAGCTATTTCTTTTGCTCGCTTTTTTCCTATTTTACCTCCCATAAAATTGTCATCCATAAAAGAAATCACTTTTGCGTTGTAGTTATCCACAAGATATTCTATTTCATTCACAACATTCTCGGGAGTTCTAAAACGCAATGAAGCTTTATCATATCCATAGAACGCCCTTACTGAACAAAAAGAGCAATTTCCATAGCATCCTCTGCTTGTAACCATAGCATAATGATCTCCTTCATTATATCTTGAATATTCATCCCTCTTCGGGAATGGCAACTCATCTAAATTTTCAATAAGAGGACGGGGAGGATTCACGAGTAATTTTTCCCCACCCCTATAAGATAATCCAGGAATAGTTTTAAAATTGTTCTGGTCGTCTAAATTGTTCACTAACGCAAGCAATGTAACTTCACCTTCGTGCCTAACCACACTGTCAATATTTTTGTTGTATCTCAATATATCAAGGTGTTCAAAGGTTGAGAAGTGCCCGCCGTTTGTAATGTGGCTTTTAAATCCGGCATCTCTTATTATTTTTATTACGTTAACCACGTTGGGAAAAAGCCCACCATACGGAACAGTAAATCCTACAAGGTCATAGTCTTCTTTTACGATTTCTTTCGCTGTATCTTTAAGGGATAACTGAGATAAGCTAGGCTCTACGACATCAACTTTATGTCCGTTCACCTCTAAAAAGGAGGCAAGGTATCTAATCCCGAGAGCCTCACCTAACCTATACTCCTTATATTGCGGCTTTGTAAATGGTGGAGAGAGGAGGAGAACCCTTTTACTCTTCGCCCTTCTTTTCCTCAGGCTCTTTGGATGGATCACTTCTTGATCCATCGCCTTTAGCCCCTGCTTTCCCAGGGCCTCCGCCGCCACCATCTCCGCTGATCCACCCAGCATGGCTATTTTTCTTACTATTATCGAACATTTCATTCACCTCCTTCCGTTTTTAAATGTATTTCATTCTTGCAGTACCAAACAAAACATACCATACTTGAAGGTAATGTCCAATCATCAATAAATAATAAAATCTTTTTCCCGTCATCCGTTCTTTTAATATGTGGCTCAGCTCGTGATACGAAGGAACTGTAAACATCACAATTTGCGATATCGGTATTTGAAAAATCGAATAATATTTGAAAATTAGAATAAGTTTTATGAATATCTTCAAAGAATACATGTGCCTATTTAGCTAATATAGATTGTAAATTAAATTCTATGAGCACTACTTTATTTTCTTTCTCTTTGAACAATCCAGCGGGTATTTCAAATGTCTTGATAATTTTTAGCGATTTATCTTTGTTTAAAGGTTTTTCGCTAATTTCGTGTAATGAAATACCATCAATTTTTACATCATAGACTCCAAAAGCTGCGATATTCGTTTCTTTAATTATGTCGAGGCTACTTGGAAGAAGGAAAACATATGCATTCTCGTCTTCGTTAGTTTTACCATATTCTTCTATATAGACTTCTTCATCCCCAGTGGCAACAAAAACTAACCTTCGTCTATTCAATATTTCATGGTATTTCGTAATCATTTCCAATTTATAAAAATTATTCTTTAGTTCTCCTGGTCCGTCTTCAAAAGTCTGTAAAACAACATTAATTGACACATTCAGTCTAGTGATGTTTTTATACCCACGCACTTTATTTATTACAGCATGTGCTATTACTTGTTTTAAATCTACACCAACTGTGGATTCTAATGAACAATCTAAAATCTCATCAATTTTATCTTTTTTCAATATTTCGTCTTGAACATCCTTATTCAGCATCAAATGCGTTGCCACCATTTCTTCTACATCTTTCATGACCACATAATTATATGCTAAATCAACAATTGTTGCTACAGCTAAAGCAACGGCAAAACTTAAAGCCACCGTTCCTTGTGGTGTATTCCACCATAAAAGACCACAAAATCCTGAAAGCACTGTTAAAAGAACGAAGAACAAGATAAGAACAAGGTGTCTAAGTGTTATTCGTCCCTTCAATAATCTAAAGATTTCATCCCCTCTCTTTGCATTCAAAGCCAATCATCCTCCCTTCCCATTTGCTCCAATCATATTTTTTCGCGTTGGATAGATACTTTTCCCACTCGGGATAACATTCATATCCTTTTTTCTTAAAATCATCCAATACTATAAAATTATTGCTTTCTGTTGGTATCAACACTAAAGCATGTCCCCAATCTTCATTAATTTTGTAATATTCCTTCCCAGAGACAAGAGCAATTACAGGACCTTTTTTAAAAGCAGTTTTAATATCTTCAAATGAAGGTGGAGAGTATGGTTGGTGAAAGTGAATCCTGCCACATAAATCAAAAATCTTCAAAAATGCTTTATAGGCTTGCATTATTGGTTCATTATCCGCTGTATTTCGCATATCTTCATAAATGATTTTTTTGGTTATATCCATAGATGAAATAATAGCAGTTTCTCCAATATATTCTTTACCTATATCAGTCCTATAGGTTATCTTTAATCCTAATTTGAGAGCAATGACACCCATAAATGGTAAATAAGTTCCAAAATCGAAGATACTAAATCCTTCTTCATTTAATATTTTTATAAGGTTATCTTCAGAAATGTCCGTATGATAATAGCGGAGAATAATTCTGAGCGCAGCTAATTGGCATGTCCAACCATTTTGCTGCGATATCCAAATATCTTCTATTCTACTCCAGTCGAATTCTTTGATGTGCACATCGCGATATGGAACTTTTCCCTTCATAGCTCAGCACCCGTTTCTTTTCATATTCATGCACCTATTGAGCTTCCTCGCTCAATTTTTAAGATTTTTATCGCTTTGGGATTCCCAATCCTAAAATTAACCACAGTTTTAGCCAAAAGATCAACTTTAGACTTATCAGTATCATACTCTTTTATTTCAATAATTAATCTGTCCTCTGCCTCTTCATCAGGTTCAAACGTCCAAATTCCAGCAGTTTTATCCAGAATTATAATATCTTCAAAAGGAGTAAGTTTTAACGAGTTTATCACTTTTAACTTGGTATCCTCATCTATCTTCAAATACTCAAATGTTTTTGCGAGTCTTTTTTTCACAAACTCGGTGAGGATATCCAAAGGCATAAAAATAACTGAAGGATTGTAATTTTGCTCTTTTGAATTTCCTACAACCGATTTAATCTCGTCAAATATCTCTTCAGCCGTAACTTCTCTTATTCTAACTCTTTCAATCCTTTCGTCCTCTAAAATTCGTTCGATTAAATAATTTAGCTCCCCAACTGCGACAACACGGCCTAAATCAAACCAAAGCTTATTGCAACCAACAAAAGAGGGCTTAATAAGACAATCTTTAGGAATTGATTGTCTCATATCTTTCTGAAAAAACTCAAGTTCTTTATCCATTTCTTCATCAAATTCCTTAACTTGCACCACTTCCGGGATTTTGCTACTTTCTTTATAAGCCTTAAAAATATCTTCTCGGCATTCTGCTACCTTTTGTGGGTCCAATGGCAAAATTGTTTCTATTTCTTCTTTTACAGTCTCACATCCCTTTGATGTTGTATTAACCCATTCATTACTTTTTTCCAATGCTTCTTTTGCATTATTTTTAAATAAGGCATTCAAATTATCTGATTTTTCGATTAAACCATCGCAATATTTTATCAAATCTTCAGCTATCAACTCAAATCCATTTGAAAACCGATATAATTCTTCCAGTTCGTAAGTCATGTTTTCTTTCATCATTTTCTCTAAATCGTTCTTTTCTGGCAATCCAAAATTAGCTCTTCCTTTCTCAATGCTCTTTGCGATACAGAGCAGATAATACAGGTAGATGTAGTCCGTAGTGCCATGAAAACCTTCAAATCTAAAGTTCATATGATGAGGCCAAAAACCGCTATTAGCACCGCCATAGAGTAGTAGATATGTTAGCCAAAAAGGATCAAATGTAACCGGCGTTTCATTACCAATTATAGCATGAGCATCCTCTGGATGTGTGTGTTCCCATAATTCCTTCAAATATCTTTTTGCATCTATTTTTCCTTCTTTCCCTTTAAACAAAATATAAGCGCCGATTACAAAGAAGGTTTTGTGAACCTTTGAGCTTATATAATGTTCTTTCAGCCAATGCTTAATACTCCATAATTCGTGCTCACTTCCCTCTATTTTCTCTTTTACCTTCTTTATACTATCCTCAATCTGCCTTTTGACATTTTCAAATTCTTCTGTGGTGATTTCATCAGATTCTCTCAGGATTTTGGATTTGTAATAGTTTTCATCCTGCATCTTTTCTAAATATCCAACAACAAGCTCCTTAAATTCTCCTAACTTCTCTTCAAATTCTTTTTTATTTTCAAAGTCTTTTGATAGAGCATAACTGATTAAAAATTGTAAATAGTCCCTTTTTCTTTCAATTTCTTTAGAGATTTCCTGGTTTTTGTATAACGTTCGATGCATTTCTTGATTCAAATATAAATTGTTTTTAATATCTTCCTGAATTTTATCTGGTGACTGGATAGATCCCATGCTAAAATAGTCAATCTCACTTTTAAATAGTTCAAAATCATCGTGGTCAATTATTAGCCGAGTTACTTCAAGAAGGTGTGAAGAGATGAATTTATCCAAGTGTTTATCCTCGATTCTGCCTTGTTTAGATAAGGCTATCTGTAAAACATCCGTTAAATGATCTATTAAATAGAACCTTGATTTATCTTTGCTTTCAATTGTAAATTCACAGAGTAGATACTCAGTCCTTAGCATCTGTTCAACAAAATCCGTATCTTTTCCTGTAAAACACTTATCCAAAATAAAAGACAGTTTTAGGTAGGTTTCCATTGTTATTCCCTCAGCATTTCTAAAGACTGCTTCTTTGTAAATTCTCGAATATTGATCTAAGACATAACCTAAGATGTTGTTTTTAGCATTATCCCCCTCATAATAGCTCAAATTAACGACTGGTTTGTATTTCTCTGGATTCGCTCCTTTTAACTTAAAAAACTCATCAAAGACGTTGTATAAAGTTTGAATATACTCATTACATACTCTTTCTTCATTTCGTTGAAGCGATTTGACAGATATATCCCCCAGAGAACTAATGTAATTTTGAATTTCCTTCTCGTTTTGATTTTCGATCTGTTCAATTGTTTCTTTTTGTAAAATAGCCGCAAATTCAAGAGGATTTATTATTTCAAACATGAACTGGAAATATCTGATGAATAATAAAAAAGAGTATACAAACCCAAAGAGTAAGGCGGATAGCAGCAAAAATGAAATCGTAGGGGGAAGAAAAGCGTTTACAAATAAAAGCAAAATAGAGAGTGTTATGACCGTTATGAAGCCAAATAAAGTTCTTATTGTCTTTGGGTCATTTTTGTATCTCTCCAAAATATAGGGTGAATACCTTTCCGAAAGATTTGAAATAATGATTTGCGATATTGCAAAGACGATTGCTAAAATTGCAGCTAAAGCTCCAGCGGCTGTGCTTAAAATAGCTGTAATAGGTAGGTTGTTGAAAAGGTCAATGTTAAAACTTATGCTATAATGGTTAAGCAATAATGAATGATTTGTGGAGGATTGAACGTTCAATAGAGCCGTTAAACTAAACAAAACTGCGGTTATTGCTATTAGATAGAGACTTATGACAAAGAGATTTGTTTTTCCCTTAAAGCCTTTACGAAAGCGT
>CAZOEM010000061.1:0-10693 GCA_964578735.1 uncultured Halobacteria archaeon
TATCCAGTTCTCCCATTCCTTCTCGATTACCAGGTCTGGCTTCTCTATATGTTCGCATGACCACACATTCTCCAGACAGTTGTTATCTTCGTCTAATTCGGCTACGACATCGTCATTATCTGCGCATACCTTTATTGTGTCCGAGTCGTTCGTACATACAATAACAGTATTGAATGTATCTGTGTATGTCTCGCTAGGCTTCAAATCCACTGGCACCTCCTTATGTTCTATCTCTTCCCCGTCAACGAATAGCGAGGTGTAATGACCTGCCGGTGCTGGCGCACTGCCGTTATTGAGAATGACATAAGTGAGATTGTAATGGGTTTCATTTACCCAGCGCTCCCATTTATCTACAATCTCTAAGTCTGGCTTTTGAACCGCGTATTCAACAACCAAAAACGCATTTGCCGGCATCATACAGTTACCGTCATCTCCCTGACCAACCACGTTCTCGCGACCTTTGTGATATTGAGCTGTTACATCGGTTACGTCCACGCCCAGTTGCGCATTACCGCCACCTACAATCATCGTTATGCCACCTATTGTTTCGTCGTAGGAACTGGAATATCCATGGTACACGCCACGTCCAATCTCTACCGCATTGAAGTACAGCACATCCTTTGAAGCAGTATCAGCCCAGGGAGCGACCACACCGAGCGTTACATTCGCTACCTTCCCGCCCGTTGTGCTTGCAGGGAACGTTGCATCGTTTATGCACTCTTCTAATGATAGGAATCCGCCATCGCCTCTGCGTCCACCTAAGAGCAGGTCTGCGCCATTATTGACCCAATATTCTATTAGTGGTGCTGTTTGATCCTCGTAGACGAGCGTGAGGGCGGGTGCTGCAATCATGAACTTATGACCCGCAGAACCGGCATTCTTTACGGTCACTGTGTATGTACCACTTCCTGTGACGTAGTCTGCTATATCGAAAACATAATTGCCCCATGACTTGACATACATCGCTCCCGGACAGGTGCATTTGATGTCGTTGTATGCCCTTCTCAAAGGCAGAACGTGTGTTCCTGTTGGGTTTGTTATGCTCACTTCCATCTTCGGACAGGCATGGTCCGGACTGGCCCACGTATAATAGACATTAAGCTGTGCGTGTTCCACGGTAGCACTCGCTGGTAGTGTTATGTCATAGTTCGTAGCCTGGGTAGCACCGGGCGAATTTAGACCGCCATAGCGGCCATCGCCAGTTGTGAATATGAGATGCCCATGAAAAGAACCATGTGCGACTTGTTTCAGTGGCTCGTCAGCCATGTTTCCGTTGTAGCAGACTCTTCCCACTGCCGTTGCCTCGTTGTTCGTCTCGTTCGATTCCGCTACATCGCAATCGCAGTCTGCCACGCCTTTAAGACTGTAGTTGCGGTATGACCAGTCGAAAACGCAGGGTGGTAGAAGACAATCGCTCCCACTGGGTTCCCAGCCCGTGAACGTCACTGTATGGTTATCGCCAGGATTAAGGCTTGGTACAGATAACTTGCCAAATAGCACATCTTCGATGTACAGGCCGACGTTTGACTTGCCTGCCGATACACTGCCATTGTTCTTTACTGTGACATCTATCTCGTTTAATAAGTTGAACCATGCAGGGGTGTCAGTATCGTAGTGATATGCATTGATGTCTTCTCCTATTACGATCAGGTCTGGCTTTTCTACTACTGGACATGTCATGGTGTTCTCCATGCAGTTGTTCGTCTCGTCGCTCTCGTTAACCTCATCGTATTTGTCTGCACAAACGGTGATGTTTAAGCTGACACCGCATGGGCAGTCGAAAGGACCGACAATGCTCTCATGGCTTTCTCCTTTTGGTATTGCTGGTGTGGAGAAATCGGATGGAACGCCGTTGATATAGATGGTTGTTTGGCTTGCATCCGCATCAGCACATCCGGTGTTATTCACCTTGTATGTTATGGTGAAGTTTCCAGTGGTTGGATCAACCGTCTCGTTCTTCTCGCTGATTATCAGGTCTGGCTTTCCTAAACACACCACCTCGTTCGCCATGCAGTTGTTCGTCTCGTCGCTCTCGTCAACCTCATTGTAGTTGTCTGCACAAACGATGACGCTATGGGAGGCACCGCATGAGCAATCGAAAGGGCCGATTGTGCTTATGCTGCTTTCTCCTGCTGACAATGCGGTAACAGAATCTACCCTCTTTGGAATTCCATCAATGAAGAGGGTTGTGTTGCTTTCACCCGCATCGCCATCCCCCACGTTTGCTATGGCATATGATACCGAGAAGTTGCCATCCTCAAATGCTTCGGATTTATTGGTGATAACCAAATCAGGCATTTTGTACGCCACCACAAGGAATGCATTTGCAGGCATCATGTCGTTGCCATCATCTGCTTGCCCAACCACATTGTCGCGGCCTTTGAGATAATGAGCAGTTACATTCGTTACGTTCACACCGACCTGAGCATTCGAGCTTCCTATGTGCATTGAAATGCTGTCTATTGCTATCTCATAATTCGCGTTGTAGCCATGATATACACCCGAACCAAGCTTTAGATCGTTGAAGAGGAGATAATTGGTCATTCCCGGACCCCCTCCTGCGCTGCCCCAGGGAGATACAACGCCGAGCGTTGCATTCGCCACCTTGCCCGTTCCAGCGCTTGCCGGGAACGTTGCGTTGTTTATGCACTCCTCCCAGCACAGGTTTACACTCGTTGGACCGCTCCTACCACCCAAAAGTACGTCTGCACCCCTATTGATCAGGTATTCAATTAGCGGTGCATTTTCATCTTCATAGACAAGTGCAATTCCCGGTGCTGCGGTACAAAAGCATTTGCACTTCTCTGTGCACTTGTTCTTCACAGTCACTGTATAAGTGCCACTTCCGGTGATGTATCCTGTTAGATTGTAGACATAATTCCCCCATGCCGCGACCCGTGATGCTCCAGGACATGTGCAGTTAATGTCATTATAAGCCCTTTCAAGCGGCAGAACGTATGTCCCAGTTCTGTTTTCTATGCTCACCTCCATCTCGGGACATGCTTCAAATGGCTCAGTCATCCTGTAGTAAACATTCAGGTCTGCGAGAATAACAGTTGCAGTTTCTGGCAATGATATGTCATAGTTCGTAACCTGAGTATCACCCACGGAATACAGACAACTGTACACGCCATTGCCAGTTGTGAAGAATAACGCGCCGTGAAGTGTGCCGTGCGCAACATTTTCCAGCGGCTCGTCAGCCATGTAGCCATTGTAGCATGCTCTTGTCTTTTCAGGGTCTAATACCGACCTCTCGTTGTTCGTTTCGTTTGATTCTGCAACTTCGTTATCGCAGTCTGCTACTGCAGTAATATTATAGTCCCTGAATGACCAATGGAAGTAACAGATATTAGCTATAGTTTTGAGACAATCGTCTCCAATTGGCTTCCAGTTCTCGAACGTTACTGTCTCATTCGCACCCGCAGCCAAACTCGATACTGGCACCTTACCAAAGAACTTGTCATCTATGTATAGACTAACATTGGATGCTTTTGCAGGTGCGCTACCATTGTTCTTTACTGTAACGTCTATCTCGTTCGATAGGTTGAACCAGGCGGGACAGTCGGTATTGTTGTGGTATGCTTTGATCTCGGCGACTATAAGGTCCGGCTCTTCACCGGCTCTCTGGAGGTCCCCCTGCGCGCAGATTGGTAATATGCCGAACGCTACTATTGCTACCGTTACGATCAAGGCAATATGTCGCTTTTTCATTTTTCTTCTTTTCTTCTCCTTCTTCCCTTAGCGCCCATCTTTATTTTACCTCTAAAATAAAATGAAATAAGATATTACAATTGTAATGTTGATGTTAATATAATAAAGTGAAGTAATAAGATAAAATGTGGCACAATCGGATTTTCTAGTGATATAGGTAGAAACCTCTTTCACATCCAAAAACTTTTTGAAAGGGAATGCCATGAGAACCAAATAGCTCATACCCTAACACAACCCTGGGTCCACAATCATGATTTAATCTCAATGTGGGATCGCTTTATGGTAGTTTACTATTTACAAAAACGATGAAAATGTTGGGTACGATGGATGAAAAGTAAAATAAATCACTGACTTTTTCGATTGTGCCTCGTTATCGCCTTTTTTCATCTTTTGAGATTCACCACTAAATAAACTGTAAGAAAAAAAAACAATTTGATCTTCGTCACGCTTTAACTCTCTCCACCTTTCCTTCCTCCATCAAATAATGCTGTGTTATCATTTCAATCACAAAATCATCCAGCCGTTTTGACATATCCAATATTTCAATTGATATTATCTCTCCCTTTTTGTCGATGTCCAAAATCACACCTTCTGCTATCTCCTCACTGTATTCGTAATCCTCTTTTTTCAATTCTATATCCAATATATCCACGTCCTTCCAATATTTTATCATCTCTTCCTCTCTAAATATCTTCTTGGTTTCGTTAGATATAAGGTTATCACAAGCATAAATTTTTCGTGCTCTTCAAATATGACTCGGAGAAGATGTCCCCTAAACATTTTTTGCGCAATTTTCCTACCATATTTGCCTTCTATAACCTTCTCCGGATTTTTAAGCGTTTCAAGAGCGAGTTGTTTGCTTATCCCTCTTCTTATCATTTTCTCCTCCGCATGTTCGTGAAAATAGATTTCTTTTTTCGTCAATTTAATATCCCCCTCAAATTGTTCCTATAATCCACTTCTTAGAGTATCCTGTAATCTCCAACTCGTATTCGTAACTACAAAGACACCACCGCTATTCTTCTTACTTCCTTCGGTTCTATCATTCTATTTTTTATCTTCTCCCTTACTTTCTCAATCCTTCCCATCTCCCCTAATGAATACATTCGCTCACCACACTGAACACAAACCTCTGCATTCACACCGCTTATAATATATGCATCACCTTCAATAATTTCCTGCACCTCTACAATGTCCTCTTTTGTATCCCCACCACAGATTGGGCACTTTCCTACTTTCATTTTAATCCAACTCTTCAAGCGAAGATACGCCATATCGTAAATAGATGGCGGTAATTTATTTAATACTCTCGCTTAGGTATAATAAGAAGATACAACTGAAAAATATAGGGTTCATGATAAAATAAATTTAGGAAGGGGAGTATTAAAATGAGTGGAAATTTGAATGATGCATTGAGATGGCTAAAACAAGCGGAAAAGGATTTAGCCAGTGCGGGAAATAGCCTGAAATCAGGTGATTATGAGTGGGCCTGCTTTCAAGCACAACAAAGTGCGGAAAAGGCATTAAAATCGGTCTTATACTCAAAAGGGTTCAGGAAGATATTAACACATTCGATATATGAATTGATAAAAAAAATAGGGAGCATGGAAGTTGGATTAATGCGATTAAAAAAAGAGGCGAAAGTTTTGGATAGTGTTTATATTCCTAGTCGCTATCCAAATGGTATCGCAGGTGATTTAGCACCGTTTGAATACTATGAGAAGGAGGATGCAGAAGAATGCATAAACTATGCAGGATTGATATTGGACGCGGTAATGAAATATATGAAGAGATAGATGATAAATTGAAGGAATTGGCGAAGAAACTCCGAGTAAGATATAACGTGAGTAAGATAATCGTATTTGGCTCTTATGCTCGGGCAGACTTAAACGAGGGAAGTGATATAGACCTGGTAATAGTAGCAGATTTTAAGGCTAAGTTTCATAAAAGAATCCCCGCCGTACTGGGTTTAACCGATTTGCCAATAGAACCTTGGTGTTATACCGAAGAGGAGTTTAGAGCGATGATAATAGATAAAAATGACTTTATAACAGAAGTATTGAAGGAGGGTAAGAGGATATTTTGATTAGTTACTTCCTTTTAGCCATGTCTGCATCAACCCGCCTTTATATCGGTACAACATGAATAATAATAAAAAATAGGAAAAGGGAAGAGAAAGTCCCTTCAATTTTTTCTCTTTATCTGCACATACCGCTCATTTCTCTACGATCTCCTGACCGACTCACAACTGCCCCCCTTCATAGTAAATAGAGCTTTTGAGTGCCTCACTGAACGTCTTGCCCTCAGATGCCTTTACCTGTCCCTCAAACTCGTCTATGAAGTCTATTATCGCCTCTGTCCTATCGACACCTATCGCGTCTCCGTTCTTCATGACTTCTCTCTTAAGCCTGTCTGTGAATGACAGTGCCTCTGCTACATCTTGCCTGGTAATGCGCTCATTCACGTCCATTCCCTGAACATGCTGACCTACCAGGATCGAATACCTGGACAAGAGTTGCGCCCCATCTTTCACCAGATCAGGGTCGGCTCTACTCAGAACCAGTGTCAACGCCGGACTATAGTTGTAGTAGCGAGTTACGTACTGGTCCTCAAGCTTGTTGTCTCTCAGAGCTCTTAGTTCATTCAGATGCTTCTCCGGGTCTATAACATTTGCCTGATATACTGCATACTTAGCAGGGCAAGGTGGCTTCTCCAGGATCAAGAACGCATTACTCGCATCCATGAAATCGCCTTTGTCCCCGCCTGCAGGAATGTGGCTCTGGAAGTTTGCGCGATTATCTGTTTGTTTGAGATACGCAAATACATCCGCCTCTGCGATACCAAGCTCTGTGGCCCCTGCAAAGCCTGACCATGCTCCTTGCCACAGCCCATCATTGAATGATAGTCGGTTCATGTCATCACCGTCAGATGCGCTTGGCGCAACTGCTATCAAGGTCGCTTTACTTAGCTCTTCTACAGGTACGGGCTCGCAGCGCGTGAATGGCGCGTATGTTGTTGCCTCTTCTGAAGTCACGGCATAGGAATCCTTCGCATACAGCATGTCGTAGCCTTCGTCAATACAGATTATCCGCTCTGGCTCGCACGGATGCTTATAGATTACCATCAGCAGCATACCCCTCATCGATACCTCATCAGCAGCGACCGCTTTTGTAAGTATTGCGTTATTAGGTCCTGTTACTGTAAAGTGGCTGCGCACGTCGTAAATCAGCATACCTGAAGGATAGTCGTAGCTGCCAAATCCCTTGCTGTCTGTGTAGTGTCTAGCCAGTGCTATATTGTTATCGTTGAACTCCATAGCGACATTATTGGGCATTACATCGTTCTTGTCCCAGGTGTAATAGACGTACAGCATAGCCTTTTCGATTTCTGCACAGGCCGGAACTGGCAAATCGCTTGTAGTCCAGCTACCGGTATATTCTGTCCACTGTGTAGACCCGCTCACGTACTCGCTGTCACCGACCGAGTAGGTCAGATTGATTGTATCCTGATCGTGGCACTGCTCGTTTATCAGGTTTCTGTCAGGACCCTGCCATCCATCGCCTTTGTAGCCATTGGAAACGGCAGTTCCATTATTCCACTTCGTGTTATTCGTTTCATCGGACTCTGAGATTTCCTTGTTAGAATCCACGGTTACGTTTATCGCAAAGACATCTCCTGCGTATGGATACCAGGAACAGTTGCAGTACACTGTCTTTGTGGTTCCTCCGGTCAAGCTTGGAACATTCACCGTACACAACGTAGCTCCATCGACTGTAAACGAAACATTGAATGGAAATCCAACATCCACTTCGTTCTCCTCTTCTATCACCGCGGATAGGTTGTTACACTCCGTATGGACACCTGGACCAGGTTCAGGTCCGATTGCTATTCCTCCGAGACTCGGGGCATCGTAATTCACTGTGATTTCCGTCACGATCAGATCGGGCTTGCACGGTGGGCATTCTACTATGTTCACCTCGCAGTTATTCGTCTCGTCGCTCTCATCAAGATCATTGTCGTTGTCTGCACACACACTAATGGTAAGCGTTTCACCACATGGGCAGTTGTAAGGACCGACGGTGTTCGTATAGCTCTCGCCTTTTGCTATTGCGGGTGTTAGAACTTCTATTGGAGTCCCTGTATCAATCTGGATGGTCGTGTTAGTAGGACCTGCATCTGCGCATCCGATGTTAGCCACTGTGTACGTTATGTTGAAGAGTTCATCACCAACAATAGTCTCGCTCTTCTCGCTGATTACTAAGTCTGGCTTATAGACACATATGAACGTACCATCGTGCCATATTACATTCGGCAGTGGATTGCCATCGTAGTCCAGCAGTTCAGTCTCAGCAAAAGCTAGATTAGATGTGCACTCTGCTGCTTCATTCTCGCAGTGTAGCGTCAGGTTGGCAATCAAATGAGTGCCTGCCTGTATGGGGTCCATTGGTCCCATAACGCCTATGTGAACATAATTGCCCTCATGCGTCCAACCAGTTAACGTGCTATAAGGAGTGCCAGTGAAGTCTACATTTGTTATATTGACGCAGTCCGGATCGAAGTAGATGTCCATGCCAGCACCCGTAGTTAAATCAACTGCGTCTACCATGATCAGTACAGAGATGTTCTCGCAATATGGTCCGTAGCTATCCTCGGGTACAAAATACACCTCATTATCTAATCCGCTTGCGGACGCAGAAGAAACTGCAGTCACTGCAAATAATGCTAATACTGCCACTACACTAAACAATAATACTATTTTGCTTTTCATTTCTTTCTTCTTTTCACCTCCTAAAATTTTCTTGGCTATTTTTTAAATAACACTAATAGCTTTACTGTAGGTATATATAAACATTTTGGTTTTTTAATGTTTGTAAACACTTACGAGACGGTCCAACAATTCAAAATGGAAGAAAAAGGAAGGTGAACAAAGCTTTAAATCAAAAAGAGGGGGTATCTTTAGTGCCAAAAGCAAAACTGTCACCGCGTATAGCGATATTAAATTAAAGAAGAAGAAAAAGAAGAGGGATAGGGAAGGTGACTTAGAAAAAAGGGCAGAAGAAGAGGGGGAAGAAAGGAAGGATATCCCCCTTTGTCGAGTAGAGCACTGGCGCAGTAGCTTTAGGCTCTCGTAGCCCGTATCCGCCGTTTCCAGCTCCTCTCAGTTTCTTCCACAAGGATAATAGCCATCGCCCCGAGCCACGTGAGGCTTGGCAACTACAACAAAGGGTATTTCAGCGTCTATTCCGTTCGCTCTTGCTACGGCCCTTCTGGTTGCTCGCCCCCCTATAGAGGGCTTTTACTTCCGAGCTTTCAGCCGTTGAGTCACCACAGCCTGTTACCAGACTGGATGCAGGGTTCAGTTCTGAGGTGGTGGATAACCTTTCCTCAGGTTGGATTTGCACCACCTGGATATTATGCATTTTGCTCGGCACTCCGAAATCTTTCTTCCCACTCCGGAGATGCCCACGTGGGTTTGTATATCCCACCGATATAAAAGATGTCTCGGACGGTGCACCGACATTCTTAATGGTGCTCAGAGCATATTGGAGAAACGAAATCTCGTCCAATGTTAAGTCGATGTATCGCTTCCATCTGTGTTCGGTTAAGTATTTATGGCCCACCAAAAGTAAAGACCTACAAAAAGTATTTTAGGGACACAGATTAACACTAATTAACGCAGATGGAAAACTATAAACAGCGTGAGATAACTATTATTGTGACGAAGTTGTTGGTAATTATGTTGCCGATATTATCGTTGATGGACAAGTCCTTCTCGAAATTAAAGCCGAAAAAGAATTATCTGAAATCCATGAGGTTCAACTCGTGAATTATCTCAAAGCATCCGGTATCGAGGTAGGTCTTTTGATCAACTTTGGTAGGTCAGTAAGTATAAAACGACGTATAAGGGATAAAAATAAATCAGTGCGATCTGTGTAAATCTGTGTCGGAAATGTGTTGTTATATGTCTTTATTTATGTTGAGTCGTACTTAACCGAACACCTATGGTATCGTTTCCCAATATAGGTAAAATGGGAAAAAGACGCATTTTTATCTTTTACTTTTTCGTATTTGTATAGCTAACTAAAAAAACCACGAGATTTCACAAGATTAACACAAGAAATTAGGATTATCCTGGATAAAGTAGCCAATAATGTACTGAAACTATGTTAATAATATCCTTTTTCTCGTGAAAATCCCTGTAATCGGGTTGTTATAAAATGGAGCTAAACAAATACACTTTTTCAATTTGTCTCCTTATGGTCTTTGGCTGCCTGTTAATTTTCCTTGATATAGTAGCTATATCCTTTCCCGTGTAACCTCCGTATTTTTCTTGAACCTCCTTCAAATGGGAATATAATATCTCCTTGAATTTCGTTTATGATCAGTACAGAGATGTTCTCGCAATATAGTCCATAGCTATCCTCGGATACAAAATACACCTCATTATCTAGTCCGTTTGGCACCTCTACACATGCGGTGTCCTCTGCAGAAACCTCAATTTCCTCGCACATTGATTGCAGTTGCATTCTGGACATTGCAGTCATAGCCGTAGCCTATTACATGTGTGTCGAACTCAATCGTTATTGTTTGATGACAGGGCACGAGAACTAAAAATGGAAACTCCCACCTAAATTCGTTTGGGCCGAGCATCTCTGGCTCCTCGGACTCGCCATTCACTGTTCCATTATCTGCATATTCAAGGCTATCTGATAAAATGTATTTGGCTACTATACCCGTGAGTGGGCGGGAACCGTCGTTGTGTATCTCATACCTGAACCCCACGTTTTCACTAATCGGTGCAGTAGTCTCATCTACCCAAGCTTGGCTTTCTTTGTCCAAAATCGTCTTCTCAACTTCTATATCTGCTATGCACGGCACCCCGCATGAGAAGGTACCAGCACGCCATATTACATTCGGCAGTGGATCGCCATCGTAGTCCAGCAGTTCAGTCTCAGCAAAAGCTAGATTAGATGTGCACTCT
>CAZOEM010000062.1:0-10662 GCA_964578735.1 uncultured Halobacteria archaeon
TATTTGATTTTCTCGGAAAAACTTCACATGGTGAGAATTATATCGGTACAACTTGGCAAGGTGCAGGCAATGGGTATTCCCGTCATTGCTACGCCTACCACTTTATTTACCGCTTTACATTCCTCTTTGATTATTTTCCCGAGTGCATAACCCACCCTTCGTAAGAGTTCAGGATAAGAAGCGAGTGGTCTTAATTGTATGTAGAAAGGGCTCCACAAGCCAGAAATGAGCGTCCAACCATCTGGATTATCGCGATACCAGGTTTTAATTAGCCCCTTCTCGTATAGCAAGCGAGTTATTTCTTTTCCAAGCTCCTCTTTCTCCTCTTGCCATATCATTATTAGAGAATCGCTATGAGCCGGATTTCAAAAGTAAGGCTTTTACCGGCCAAAGGGTGGTTGGCATCTAACGTAACGTGCGATTCCGTGACATCAATCACAGTGGCTACAACTATTTCTCCATCGGGTTGACGCCCCTCTAACGGCTGCCCGATCTCAGGTTTCAAGCCCGCTGGGAGTTCTTTTCTATCTACTACCTGTATCAAATCATCACGATGTGGGCCGTATGCTTTATCCACGGGAATATTGACGGTTTTCGATTCGCCTGGATTCATTCCTACTACCGCCTCCTCAAAGCCGGGGATTACCTGACTTTCGCCTATTCTAAATTCCAGTGGTTCGTCGTCAATGGAGGTATCAAACACCATACCATCGCCAAACTTGCCAGTGTAGTGTACCTTAACAGTATCACCGATTTTCGCATGAGTCATTCTTCCTTTTCGCCTTCCTCTATGTAGCTATTACCGGTTTTTGGACTATAAAAGCTTTTCGGTTTTTTAACTTAAAATGCTATGCTTCCTTTATACAAGCATGAGGGACAATATATCTGTGTGGATTCATAATGACATTATAAAAATAGAGCGGAGGTTAGAGCTATGAGCATCCCGAGGGTACTGATTGCAGGTGATAGAAGCTCAGCAGGTAAGACTACCGTGTGTATCGGACTATTAGGTGCATTGCGGGCAATGGGGCTTGAGGTTCAGGGGTTCAAGGTAGGACTTGATTATATAGACCCAGGCTTTCATACATTAGTTTCTGGCAGACCCTCACGTAATCTGGACGGTTTCTTGATGCCACTAGACGTAGTGAAGGAGCTGTATACGAGGAATTGTAACGGTGCGGACATTGCAGTAATAGAAGGAGTAAGGGGACTTTATGAGGGTTTGAATTATTCCGACGATGTTGGGAGCACCGCGCAGATAGCAAAGATATTAGACTGCCCGGTTATACTGGTAATTGATGCAGGCAGCATTACGCGGAGTGTTGCTGCGATCGTTAGCGGCTATAAAAGTTTCGACCCCAAAGTACACATCGCAGCTGTGATTTTAAACAATATTGGAAGCGAAAGGCATGGCGATAAAGCGGAGAAGGCAGTAGCGAAGTATTGTGGTGTAAACGTTATCGGTAAAATCCCACGTAAGAGCGACCTGAGAATCTCTATGCGGCATCTCGGTTTGATTACCGCTACGGAATGTAAAACCGGTGGGAGCGAGTTTAACACCGTTTTGGATACGATAAGGACAGCGGTGGAGGAATATGTCGATCTAAATGCGTTTTTAGATGTTGCGAAATCGGCACGTGCACAGAAAATGCAGGAGGAAAAGATATTTCATACTGGCATGGCGGAACGGGCAGACGTCAAGATTGCTGTTGCATTTGATGAGGCGTTCAATTTTTATTATCAAGACACATTGGACCTACTCGTTCAGGCGGGTGCGGAACTCGTATATTTCAGTCCGATAAGGGATAAACAGCTTCCAGACGGTGTGGGTGCACTGTATATCGGTGGCGGCTTTCCCGAGATTTATGCCGATACGCTTTCATCGAACACGCAGATGCGTAACGCCATAAAAGACTTTTACAATGGCTATGGTGTTATATATGCAGAATGTGGCGGGTTGATGTATCTGATGGACGAGCTCGAATATAAGGGCGACCGTTTTGAGCTCTGTGGTGTGATAAACGGATCCGTGCGATTTGAAGAGAAGAGGGTAGTAAACTATATAGAATGCGAACTTCAGCAGGATTGTATCATAGGAGAAAAGGGCAGCCGGTTTAGAGGGCATGAATTCCATCATTCTACTATAAAGCTCGAATCAAACGTTGATTTTGCTTATACAATGATCCGGGGTGAGGGTATAAAAGATGGCAGGGATGGTATCATATCAAAGAACTGTCTTGCTTCTTTTGCTCATCTGCATGCGGCTTCTTATACGGATTTTGCCCCGAATTTTGTTAGAAGTGCAAGAAAATGATCTACTCTTTCCCCGCATTTATCCGGACATAATCATAAGATAAATCGCATCCCCACGCAGTTGCTTCGATCTCTTCGCCCGCCCCCATATCCACATCAATGTATATCTCCTTACCCCTCATTATGTTCCTTGCAATGTCTGTTAAAGCCATAAATTCGCCTTTCTTCACTGCTAAGATCGCATCGGCATTCTCGTTTCTTACGCTTATTGATATCCCCTCGGGACTAACATATCCCGCAGAACTACCGATTGTTGCTATTATACGACCGCACGTAAGGTCAATGTGTTCACCAAATATAGCACTCTTCACTAACGGCGATCTGAGTATCTCACGCGCTATATATTTCGCATCCGAAACAGCACCTTTTACACGCACTTCGACAAGCTTCGTTGCGCCTTCGCCATCTCTCGCTATCTGTTTCGCAAGCGCTTTACAAACCTGATTTAAACCCGCTTTAAAATCCTCTTCTGCTATCGCCACACTTCTACCCGTTGTTACCAGCAATACCATGTCGTTCGTGCTCATATCTCCATCTACCACAATTATATTGAACGAATTATCAACTGCATCTTTCAAGCACCTTCTCAGCGCTTCTTCGCTTAAAGAAGCATCGGTATAAATAAAAGAGAGCATAGTGGCCATATCGGGGAATATCATCCCCGAACCTTTAGCTATTCCGCCTATTACTACCCTATCGGCATCGCCAGTATCTATACTTACTGCATGTTCCTTATGGAAAGTATCAGTGGTCATAATGGCCTTCGCCGCTTCCGTGCTACCCGTATCATCAGAAGTTAGCCCCTCTGCAACTACCCCAAGCTGCCGCTCTATTAACGTCATATTTAATTGTGCCCCTATGGGGCCGGTAGACAAAACAGCTACCTCTTCTTTTATTACACCTAAGGCGGAAGCGACAAGCGCAGCCATTTTTTCCGCATTCTTCATGCCCTGCTCACCTGTAAAACTGTTTGCACAGCCACTGTTCGCAATTACAGCACTTATACGCCCATTCTCAAGCTGCCGCTTCGTAAATAGAAGCGGTGCCGCCTTCAGTTTATTTAATGTGAATACCCCCGTAGCTTTGCCGCCGCCCTCTATCAATGCTAACCCTTTACTACCCTCTTTCCTACCGTATGCTCGTACGCCTTTTACTGCGCAAATCCCGCCACTTACCTCTTCTATCTTCATATCTCGCTCTTCCCCTTCATCTTAGCTAAAGAAAGCCTATAATGAACCTTTCATAACGCCTTTCCATTATGCAGAATGGAAAAATATTTAAGTTATTACTTGATGGTATATAATAAATAAGTATAACGGGCTCGTGGTCTAGTTGGTTATGACACCGCCTTCACGAGGCGGAGGTCATGCGTTCGAATCGCATCGAGCCCATACTCCCTCTGCCCTTCTCGCATTCCAGTCACTCTACCCTCGTGTAAGATTGCCATGCATTAAACTACAATACTTTCAATTCAAATATTTCAACTTTTATCTTTTTATTTTACTATATCCTATATACCTCTTAAAGTATACGTTAACTGGTAGTAACAGTTACTATATTGCCAGAACGGGATAGAAAGAGTATAGCTGTGGTAAAGTTAGAAGATAAAGGTGATAACGCCTTAAAGGAGGATAATAAAATGCATGATGTAGATACAACGAAATATGTTATTCATGCTGACATCTCAGCAGAGGGTTTTGTTGAGAAATCAGATGTGGTAGGTGCAATATTTGGTCAAACCGAAGGGTTGTTGGGTGAAGAACTGGACCTTAGAGACTTACAGAAGAGTAGCAGGATAGGCAGAATAGAGGTTAATATCGAGTCAAAGAGTGGGAAATCCAAGGGTGAGATACTTATCCCTTCCGGCCTGGACAAAGTAGAAACAGCGATATTGGCTGCCTCTTTAGAGACCATAGATAGAGTAGGGCCCTGTATCGCGAAGGTAGAAGTCAGTAAGGTGGAGGACATAAGAGCGACAAAGAGAAAAATGATAACCGAACGCGCGAAAGAGCTGATGCGTAAGGCTACAGAGAAAGGCATAGATAGTGAAATGATGGTGAACGAAGTGAAACAAGCAGTGAGAATGGAAGAGATAATGTATTACAAGGACTTACCTGCCGGACCGAACATAGAGAATTCAGATGCTATTATAATTGTAGAAGGGCGTGCAGATGTGTTAAATCTACTCAAATACGGGATTAAAAACACCATCGCCGTAGAAGGTACGAACATATCGCCGATAATAGGTAAACTGAGCAAGAGGAAGACCGTTACTGCTTTCGTAGACGGTGACAGAGGTGGCGACCTCATATTGAAGGAGCTTTTACAAATTGGTGATGTTGATTATGTCGCCGCGACTCCGGAAGGTAGAAGCGTGGAAGACATGACGTACAAGGAAATAACGAAAGCATTGCATAACAAGGCGCCGATAGAGCAGCAAGGATATACTAAGCGAGAACCGGCGCCAACACGAGTAATACAAAGAAAGAAAACCAAGGAAGCGAAGGTAAGCCCCAACCCTTTTAAAACTGACCTGGATAAGCTCGAAGGCACGTTTAAGGCTAGACTGTTGGATAAGGATAAGAAGCTAGTAAAGGAGACAACAGTGAGGGATCTCGCAAAGGAATTGAAAGAGACAACAGGAAATACAAACAGCGTGGTGTTTGATGGCGTAATCACGCAGAGAATAGTGGACCTTGCGAAAGAGAAGGATTTGGAATACGTAGTGGGGCTAAAAATGGGCGACGTAGTAAAAATGCCCGCATCGCTAAAGATTCTGACAGCCGAGTCAGCCTGACCTGAAAGAGGCAAAATGAAGGTGTAGGTTAGAGCTTTGTACTCTAACCTTTTATTTATCTTTATCTATCTAATGTAGCCCAGCTCTTCCTCTCGCCTTCTTGGAACTTGAGCTTGTTCCATCTCTTTCAAGCGTTCGATGACCTTTTCCATCTCTTCTGCACGGTCTTTCAAATCCTGCATATCTATTTCGAGATTTAATGCACGACAAAGGATTTTTAGAACCGCCTGGGCGCTTTTAGGGTCCACTAAATACCCTGACGTAAGGCCTAACAAACACACTGCCGGGATACCTCTCATCTTTCCAAGACCTAACAAAAGTCCTGATGCCCCTACGATACTCCCGCCTGGCTCATCGTCCCGAAATTCCACGCCATACCCCTTCATCTCATCCACAAGTCCTGCCTCATTCACTGATCCAAGCACTGTCTGTTTCTCTACAAGTTGACCTATGCCATATCCACCCAGAGTGTATATGCGCGAAACATCATGCTGTTGTGCGAAGTCAAGAAGCCGCTCAGAGATGAGATAATGCCCCTCGTTTGTAACGCTCTGCTGGTCACCATTGATGATTAACAGATCAAGCTCCTTTGACTTCCATGCATATATCACGATTTTACATAACCGGACTGTTCCATCGCCATTCACCAACACTTGTGGTGGAAAATGTCGAGAGTATATCTCCACAATCTTCTCAGCATTCAATTCCTGTATCATGTGCTCCGCAACCAACTTCCCTACGTTTCCCACACCTGGAAGCCCTTCTATCATCACTGGCTTGTTCAATTCCACCTTTTTTAGCTCATGCACTTCTATCTCTTCCATATTTCATTATCCTCCTATATTTTCCATAAGGGTCTTTAGGAGAGAATCTGGGGGGCATTGGATTCATTGTCCTTCGCCCACACCTTGCGCATACCTCCTTCAACGTATATTCCCCACATACCCTACATTTCCACAATTTTGACTTCATAAATCCTCTCTCTTATTATAAAAAGAAAAGTTCATCAAAGGTAAATCTTTTCTTCTCATTAAGGCAGATTCCGATAAAACGACCCTTGTCCTCCTTTTTTCTTTAATGCTTCTATAGCAGTGTCCGCAGCATCACTTAAGATGCTTTCCGCCTCCTTATAATGGGATGCGATGACTCTTATCTTATATCTTGGTGCACCTATGTAGAAGCATTCTACCTTTGTGCTTTCACCACCACTCATCTTCTCCTCCGCATTAATCAACGCTTCTTTTATTATTTCTACACCATCATGCAAGGGACACGTCAGCTCCACATATCCGACTATCTGCACGGAAGGCAGTTTAACATTAGTGACAGCCACATGTTGTATTGCATCCGCCTGTTCCTCCTCTAGCCCAAGAGAAATCAGTGCGCCCTTGCCGACCTTTACAACATCCTCAAAAGCATCGTACAGACTTCCATAAGCATCTAATAATTTCTGCTCTATCGCAGCGAGCTCTTCGCTGCTGATTTCAAGTGGTGGATTTGAGAGTGCGAGAGAAAACCACTTCTTCGCCTTTTTCTCGTTCTTCCACTCTTTTACCTTCTCCCTTTTTTGCCCTTCATTTACCGCCTTTAGTGATAAATCTATATGCCCCCTTCGAGCATCCACAAATAGTACTTTGCAGACCACTTTTTGCTCTTCTCTTACGTAATCCCTCAGATGTTTCACCCAACCGAAGGCGACCTCAGAGATATGTATAAGTCCTTCTTTTCCTCCATATTCCACAACTGAGACAAAGGCACCAAAACTCTTAAGCTCTTTTACTGTGCAAATCACTAATTCGCCCTTCTCCGGCCATTCCTCGCGCCCCATCTAATCAAGGACCTCTATCACTTTGCTTTTTATCTTCGCTTTACCGCCCCTTGGCTCAACTAAGGTTCTTCCACAGACATTACATTGTACAGTCGTAGCTGCATGATCAAATACAACTTGCTCATTCTCACAATCTGTGCATTTCACCTTCAAAAATTTGCTTTGTGTTTTTTTCTCTATCCTCATAGCCATACCCTCCTTTTACTAAAAAGAGACCTTTTCCTTTGATAAAACATTTAGGGTCATTCCACGAAATCAAGTTTGGCTACCCTAAAGCCTTTCCTTTGATGTGATTTCTTGCAATCCAAGCACTTATATCGGAGAAAAACCTTCTTCGTTGGCTTATCCCCGCCCGGGACCTTTGAGAATTTACCACTGTTACCTATGCCCGACCTACGTTTCTTCTGCCTTACTATCCACTTCAAGGAAGAAGCTCTCCCCTTTTTCACCTTTTCCACTTCGTGCATTGTATGCTTCCCACAAAAGGGACAATAAATCCTCATCCGTTTTGGCATCTTCATTTTCATACCCCCCTTTTCTTCGCTTCACCACTGAATCGCACTGCAACCCCTCGCTTACACAATATCTCAGCGTTTGTCTTTGGCAGCATAATAACATCTTCTTTTTTTATTTTATAAATCCTTCCATCCGTACCCATAAAAGTGGGTATGTCTTCTAATACCCTAACAATATGCAGTTCTTCATTTCCTGCTTTTGTAGAACTTGTTTCAACTTCTTTAAACATCGACCCCACAATTACCTCGTCCACATTTTCGCTTCCACCTTCGCTTTTTTCTCTATTTTCTTTATCGCCCAATATCAACGCAAATATTCGCGCTTTCCCTTCCTCTACATGACCTTTCACACCCGCAAATATCGCTTCCTCTTCGGCTAACATACCCTTAGGGACAGCTTTTATACCCGAACTGGCGAGCTTTACTATTTTTCCTATACGCCTTCGGATTATGTCCTCCGCCTTCATTCGTACATTTCTTATCTCGTCTTCCACAAGTTCCCCCCGCCTTTCATCCACTTCCCCTTTCTCATTCTTCAACTGCTTTATGTATTCACGCACTTCATCACAGAAGTTGTCCGGTAATTCTTGCAGTGATGACGTATTTCTCTCCTTATGCAGGATTTCCCAGAGCTTCTCTATGTCCATACACTCAATTTTTCTTTTTACTTTACTACTAAAGAACTAGTTTCTTTGGTAACGCTTTCTTTTCTAAAGAAAAGTATCTAGTAAAAGATTTTTGCGAAGCAAAATCTCTATTTGATTTCCGCAACACCTCGGCACATAAAATAAAGCGCAACATGCTCCGGCGCCGAAGCAAATTCGCCTTCTTCCACCTCATAGCTTTCGCCTTTCATCGTTATCGACGAATTTCGTGTGGCACTTATCTCTATTAGCGAATCCCCAAATGCAACTGCATCCACTAAGGGGTCAAAGTCATCAAAAGAGTCTATACTTAATGGCTTTACCTGCAAACTCGATTTGCCATGTAACGAAGTAGGCAGCCGGATAAGTCTTTTTATGTCTGCAGTGACCGGCGCGTCTGGCTTATCGGCATAAGCCGAGTATTTAGCCTCCGAACTTTTTGCCAGGCTCTGCCAGATAGAATCAGAGAAGCGAGGTATTTGCCCTTTTTCTATCCTACTCATCACTGTTTCATCCTTTGCAATTCGTAATATCTCTTTTGCTTTCTTCTTTCCCATCGCCCCAACACTCTTTACCTCTTTGATAGCTTGTTCTTCTTCCATAGCCGCTATTTCGTGAAGGAACTCTATTAATCCTTTAAGAACCCGCTTTCCCCAGCCCTCGGGTATCAACCACAAGTCATCCCTTCCGGACTTTTTGCCACCCTTATCTTTTGAATCTGCAACTAAAAAGCTATTTATGTCCAGCCCGGTGGCCATTACATAATCGACAATCTCCCTTCTTTCTCTGTTTCCAAGCCCTCTTACTTCTTCTGTTTCTATATGTAGGTGATAGCCCCGCGAGCCGGAAAATACCAGTTCTATCTTATTTTCCGGAAATCCGAAATCGTTGAGCAGAAAGTCAATCAGTTTAAGCGTTTCTTCTTTCACTGACTTCAATATAGCCTCATAAGAATAACACCGGAACTCCGCTTCGCCTATGACATGGTCTGCATCGAGGTCAAAAATTAGGTCAGCGCCGAGCCAATCTTTATCCGCCATCTTAGCCGTAGGATACTTGTATATCGCGGTTGAGAAGTATGCATGTGCCGGGGCATTTTCCCGGAGGTAATGCACTAACTCCTTCTCGACGGCAAAGGATTTGTGCCGCCGCATCACGAGTTTCTCCGGGTAATAGTGGTCAAAGAGAACAAAACCCCACTCCCGCATCCATAAATCCGTTGGGATTTCTACTTTTGTCCGCTTATAATAGTCACCAAATTTGGCCGTCACAAATCTTTTCGTCTTCTCGTTCATTTTTGTAAAATCTCATGGTTTTTTATTCGCTATATTTTATCAAAGAGATAAAAAAGATATAAAAGGGAAAGAAAGAAGGAACATGATAAGCATAACGATACCAAAAGGCAGTTTAGAAGCGCAAACGCTGTTGCTATTCAAGCAGGCCGACCTGGAAATAAAGGTGACGAGTAGAGAATACAGCCCGAAGATAGAAGACCCGCGGATAGATATTGTAAAGATATTGAGACCGCAGGAGATACCGGAATACGTGGAGAGAGGGTACTTTGACGTTGGCATAACCGGTAAAGATTGGATAGAGGAACGGGGTGCGGACGTAGTGGAAATAGCGGACTTGAGTTATAGCAAAGCAGCGGAGAAAGAAAGCACAGTAAATATCGTCCTGGCTGTGCAAGCCGACAGAACCGAAATAAAAGAGGCAAAGGATATACAGCCGCGGAGTAAAATAAGCACTGAATATCCCAACCTTACCAAATCTTTCTTTGACCAGCTTGGTATTCCAGTCCAGATATTCTTCTCTTACGGCGCGACCGAAGCGAAAGACATGATGGACTGCATAGTCGAGCTCACGGAGACTGGCGAGACCCTTCGGAAGAACAACTGGCGGATAATACATACGATACTCGAATCTTCTACTAAGTTGATAGTGAATAAGGACTCGTGGAGTGATGCAGTAAAAAGGAAGGAGATAGATGAGATAAGAACCTTGCTTTCGGGTGTGATAGAAGCAAGAGGTAAAGTATTGCTCAGCATGAATGTTGCAGAGGCTAATTTGGCGGCTGTGGTGTCTGCGCTACCGGCAATGAAGCGGCCTACTATATCACAACTTTATGATTCCGAACGGCAGTATTATGCAGTGGAGACGGTGGTGAGTAAGCGTGATGTGAATATCTTAATACCTGAGTTGAAGAGCATGGGCGCTGAGGACATTATAGAGCTAGATATAACCAAGATAGTGAGGTGATAGCCGTCCAATAACACTTCCCCATATCTTTCGCTTCACGATCCCATCAGCAACCAGTTCCAGGACCTTTATAGCGTACATTTTCACTGAATCGGACAATTTTGGATATTATTTATCTTATCCGGTTGGATTAACCCCCAGGATAATCCAATGAGGCCTAATAAGGAAAAATCTATGATTGTCTCTTTGGTTGTCAAAAGCGATTTGGTGGTTATACAGGAAGAGACATTTTAGCAAATGCTCGGGCTTCCTTATCTGATATTTTCACATATACCAACTTGAAGACTTTTGGAGGTATTGACATTG